>CASEZJ010000001.1 GCA_949292525.1 uncultured bacterium
ATATTATTATGTCTAGTCATCATAAAAATCACCCTTTTTCTACACTTATATTATACCATTTTTGGCTTAATAAAGCCAGAATTAGTTTTCCACATATAAGTGTGGACAAATATAAGCTTTGTTCTTAAAAACAAAAAAAGACTGTTAACAATTTTAGTTTTGTCAACAGTCTGAGGTTAGGAACTGTAATCCTAACCTTTTCTTTTTTAACTAATTAGCAACTTAACACGCTAGAGACAAGCAAATAGCTTTCTCTACTTAAATTATACCTAATTAATATTTTTTGTCAATAACGATAATTTTATGATATAATCAACGTGCTACTGATAAGTAGCTAGCTTAAATGGAGGTTAGAATAATGCAAACAATCATCTTTTGGAGGTTGGTTGCGTTATAGAATTTTGGAGGCAATTATGGAATTAGCCTATCTATGTATTATATTTTTTATAATACTTGTGGTAGTCTATGGTCATAATGATAAAGATGACAAGTAGTCATTTACTTCAAAAGAACCAAAAATAACAATATAACTTTCCCAACCTCCATAAAGCGAAGAAACAGCTAGGACGGCAATCCTAGCTGTTTTTGTTTGAACCTTTATAACTTCCAACCTCGAGAAAGATACTGGCTTTCTCTATCTAAATTATACATCAATTTACTTGATTGTCAATCATTAAAATTTGGCTATTTTGTTTATTTACATTCTAAAAAGTTAATTTTTCAGCTTAGCTAAGGCGTAATTTTAACTTGATAATTTCTAGATAGTCCTGCCAATATTGAAATTATAGCTCAGTCATGAGCTTTTTTATTTTATGCGCTTACTCAGAATAAGAAAAAATGTTAGTTTTTGTTAGTTGTTTCACTCATAGCTAAGCCAGTTTCTACTAATAATTTCTGAGTAAAATCTGAGTAAGGCACATTCTAAAATCTAAATTATGTTTACAAATTAAGCCGATCTTAGATAATCTTGAACATTCTTTCATTGTTAAATTGCCTTATCTTAACTTCTTTAAGGCTAATAACGATGTTAATGTCCGCAATGATGTCCTCAATCATGAAAACTTGTCAGATGAGGATAAAATTATCGAAGCAATCAGAAAATCACCTAACATTAAACAATCAAAACTCGCTGAAATAATAGACAAATCGAATAAAACAGTTGCTAGAGTAATTGGAAACTCCTCAAGGATTAGAAGAGTCGGGTCCAATAGAACCGGCCATTAGGAAATCATAGAAAAGAAGAAAGAAGACTAAACGATATAACATGTTCATTCACGCCTCACTGGAGAGATCTGGTGGGGCTTTTTATGTTGTTATCTAAAATTTTATGAGAAAAACTATGTGGATAAAGAGCAATCCTAGCTTAGGTGAAATTAAGCAAGTTTCATACTTAGAAGATTTGATGAATAAATCTAAGAACGACTTAGCGAATAGGGTCACAATGCTATGCAAGGACTTTAATATCAAGCAGACCGAGGATGGATCATGGCTCAACTTCAAGGACATCGAAAACAAAGACACCTTCAAGATTGATGATTTGAGAGGAAGTTATGCAATAGGAGGAGTTGACCTTTCTTCAACGACCGATTTGACTGCTGCAGTTCTATACGTAGAGAAGCAGGGCAAGAAGTATCTGATATCCCATTTCTTCATGCCTAGCGACGTTCTAAAGGAAAGGATCCAAGAGGATAACGTCCCTTATGACATCTGGGTAGAGAAGGGATACATCACTTTGACGGAAGGTTCTCAAAACGATTTCAGTTTGGTTACCCAGTGGTTCAGGTCGATGATTGATAAATATGATATTCGTCCTTTATGGGTTGGTTATGATCCTTGGAACTCGCAGTATTGGGTCAAGGAAATGGAGGACATGGGGCTTCGAGATGGAAAAGATAAGGCAGGGAGTCTATACGCTTAGTGAACCTATGAAGCAGCTTGAGTCGGATCTAAGGAACCACGCACTCAACTATAACAACAACCCAATTATCAAGTGGTGCCTAGCCAATACCCAAGCCAAGGTTGACGTGAACGGGAACATCCAGCCATCGAAACTAAATTCAAGACTAAAAAGAATTGATGGGACTGTTGCGACTATCATTGCTTATGCGACTTTGACTAGGTATAAGCTGGATTATGAGGCAATGGTCAAATAATAGAAAATATCGAGGCTTTATGGTAAAATTTCAAGGAAAGTAGGTGATTTGATGATAGGACCAGACAAGAACAAAATACATCCAAACCCAAATGTCCCCAGCGTTTGTTTCATAAAGAATATCGTTAAGAATCCGAACATCATTATCGGGGATTATACCTATTACGATGACTCTGAAACCAACGGCGAGGATTTTGAGAAGCGTGTAACGCATCTTTATCCTTTTATCGGCGACAAACTGATAATTGGAAAGTTCTGCGCAATCGCCAAAGGAATCAAGTTCATCATGAACGGTGCGAACCATAGGATGAACGGCATCACGACTTATCCGTTCAATATCATGGGAAGCTGCTGGGAAAAGGCGACTCCTAAATTGGAGGACTTGCCTCTTAAAGGCGATACCATCATAGGAAATGACGTCTGGATTGGTGAGAACGTCACGATTCTTCCCGGAGTCCATATCGGGGATGGTGCGATAATCGGAGCGAACTCAGTTGTCGCAAAGGACATTGAGCCTTATTCGATCGCGGTAGGAAATCCATGCAAAGTGGTCAAGAAGAGATTTGACGATGAGACAATCAAAAGGCTGCTTAACCTCAAGTGGTGGGATTGGGACGAAGAGAAGATATTCGATAACCTTGAAGCACTTACCAATGGAAGCCTCGATTTAATCAAATAATATTATCCGTATTTTAATGTTAAGGGCTCATGATCGAGTCCTTTTCTTTTGCTCGAATCTAGAAAAAGGAGGAGTTTCTGCGTGATTTTTAAATACATAACCGAAGCAACCGCTTATATTGAATGTAGCTAAATGTGTCTTTCAAACATACGTTGAGGCTCTTAAGAAAGAAGGAAGCCCAAGTGGTAAGAAGAATCTACGTTTTATGCTTGAATGGAAAGAACATAAAATGAGTTTATTCGGTCAATAGTTTTTGTTTATAAGGGTATTTCAATTGTTTTATCATTTAAAAAGAAGTATAATGATGATAACGCTAGAACTAAAATTATTAAATATGAATCGAGGAAGATGATATGTTAAAATTGCAGGAAAAAGCACCAGACTTTACATTAAATAATCAAGATGGTAAAGCGATAACTTTAAGTGATTATCTAGGTAAAAAAGTAGTGTTATATTTTTACCCAAAGGATAATACACCAGGTTGTACTAAGCAAGCTTGTGCATTTAAAACAGCATATGATGAATTTAAAAAACTTGGGGTTGAAGTGATAGGTATTAGTAAGGATAGCGTGAAATCACATTATAATTTTGCTCAAAAATATAGTTTACCATTCACTTTGCTAGCTGATCCTTTACATCAAGTGATCGAAGAATATGGGGCATGGCAAGAAAAAAAGTTATATGGAAAGTCATATATGGGAATAAATAGAATGACTTATATCATTGATGAGGAAGGAATAATTATTAAAGTAATGCCTAAAGTAAAACCGGATACTAATGCAGAAGAAATATTAGATTTTTTAGTTAATATGAGAGGTGTATAATGCAGGCAATAATATGCATGGCTGGTAATTCAACCAGATTAAATATTGGTGATAATAAGGCTTTTGTTTTATTGGGCAACATGCCTATGTTTATGCATTCTGTTAATAAACTTTTAAATTATGTAGATGTGATATATTTAAGTATTAGGGAAGTTGATTTACCACGGATTGAACCTTATTTAAATGATAAAATAAAGTTTGTTTTAGGTGGAGAAAGTAGATCAGAAAGTGTATATAATGCAATGAAATTAATAGCATTAGAAGAGAAAGTGTTGATTCATGATGCGGCAAGGCCATTTCTATGTGAGGAAACATTGAAAAGAATTGTTGCTGAAAGTCCTAAATATGATGCAATTTTACCTTATCTACCTTTAAAATATACGCTATATCAAGCTGAACCATTAACGTATTTAAATAGAGAAAATTATATTATTGCTCAAACACCACAAATGGTAAAAGTTGGTGATTTCATTAAGAGCTATGAACTTGCCTTAAAAGATAATTTTGCAGCAACAGATGATGTGTCTTTAGTTTTAAGATACAATCCTAATATCAAAACATTAAAATTATTAGATGATGACAGTAATTTTAAAATTACTACTAAACATGATTTAGCTATAGCTAAGTCAATAATATTAAAAAATGATTAACATATCCTATATATAATTAAAAAAATGTTGCTATTAACAAACTAGTATGATAGAATAACAAAGGCACAAAAACACATGCTTTTGGAGTTTGCCGTCGTGTGCAATTTTGTTGGAGGCAAATGATGAAGAAGGCAGAGGAAAATAACAAAAATAAAATGGAGGAAAAGAAAATGTCTGAAACAGTTGTTTCTATGAAACAATTATTAGAGTGTGGTGTTCATTTCGGCCACGCTACTCGTAGATGGAACCCTAAAATGCAAAAATACATCTACACTGCAAGAAATGGTATCTATATTATAGATTTACAAAAAACTGCTAACGAAATTGAAAAAGCTTATGCTGCATTATTAGAAATATGCAAAGATGGCGGTAAAGTTTTATTCGTTGGTACTAAAAAGCAAGCTCAAGAAGCTGTAAAAGAAGAAGCTGAAAGATGTGGTATGCACTATGTTAACCAACGTTGGTTAGGTGGTACAATGACAAACTTTAAAACAATTAGAAAAAGAATTCAAAAATTACAATCTTTATACAAGATGGAAGAAGATGGTACTTTTGAAGCTTTACCTAAGAAAGAAGTTATCGCTTTAAAGAAATTAAGAGATAAATTAGAAAAGAACTTAGGTGGTATTAAAGAAATGAAAAAAGTTCCTGAAGCTATTTTCATTATTGATCCACGTAAAGAATATAATGCTATATTAGAAGCTCGTAAGTTAAATATACCTGTATTTGGTATTGTTGATACTAACTGTGATCCTGATTTAGTAGATTATGTAATTCCTGCTAATGATGATGCTATTAGAGCTGTAAAATTAATCGTTGGTGTAATGGCTAATGCTGCTATTGAAGCTAATGGTGGTACAGTTGAAAAATTCAATGATGAAGAAGTAAACATGTCTGAAGAAATTTCTAAAGAAGAAGAAAAAGAAACAAAGGCTAAGGCACCACGTAAACCTAGAGCTAAAAAAGAAGTAAAGGAAGACTAATATGAATATTACTGCACAAATGGTAAAACAATTACGTGATAAAACTGAAGCAGGTATGATGGATTGTAAAAAAGCTTTAGTTGAATCAGATGGCGATATGGAAAAAGCTGTTGTATGGCTTAGAGAAAGAGGTATTGCTAAAGCTGGTAAAAAAGCTGGTAGAGTTGCTGCTGAAGGTTTATGTAGCGTTGTAACAAATGGTAATAAAGCTGTTTTATATGAATTAAATAGTGAAACAGATTTTGTTGCTAAAAATGAAAAGTTCACAACTTTAGTAGAAAAAGTTGGCCAAGTAATTATTAATTCAAATGCTAATAATACTGAAGAAGCATTAAATATTAATGTTGATGGTCAAGATTTAAACACTGTTATTCTTGAAGCTTCAGGTGTAATCGGCGAAAAAATTAGTTTACGTCGTGTAACTGTTGTTACTAAAGAAGATGGTGAATTATTTGGTACATATAAACATATGGGTGGTTCAATTGTTTCATGTGTAGTTTTAGCTAATGGTGATGAAACTAAAGCTAAGGATATGGCTATGCATGTTGCTGCTCAAAGTCCACGCTATGTTGCAAAAGAAAATGTTCCTCAAGAAGAATTAGAAAAAGAAAGAGAAATAATTCTTCATCAAGCACTTAATGAAAATAAAGAATCTGCTAAACCAAAACCTGAACAAATTGTTATTGATAAAATAGTTCCAGGAAGATTAGAAAAAGAATTAAAAGAAATTTGTTTATTATCTCAACAATTTGTTAAAAACCCTGATGTTACTGTTGCTCAATATTTAGGTCAAGCAAGTGTTAAAACATTTGTGCGTCTAAAAGTTGGGGAAGGTATTGAAAAAGAAGTTGTAGATTTTGCTGCTGAAGTTGCAGCACAGGCTGGTTTAAATAAGTAATTTAAAGGGCCTAAATAGGCCCTTTTTTATAAAACGGAGGACTTATGTATAAAAGAGTATTACTGAAGATGTCTGGTGAAGCTATTAAAGGCGAAACTCAATTTGGAATAGATCCTAAAACAGTATCTGAAATAGCTAAACAAATTAAAGAAGCCCATGATTTAGGTGTTCAAATCGGTATTGTTGTGGGTGGCGGAAATATATGGCGCGGTAAAACTGCATCTGAACTTGGTATGGATAGAGCACAAGCTGATTATATGGGTATGTTAGCTACTATCATGAATGGCTTAGCTATTCAAGATGCTTTAGAACAATTAGATGTTCCAACTCGAGTTTTATCAGCATTAATGGTAAATGAAGTTTGTGAACCTTATATTCGCAGACGAGCTATTAGACATTTAGAAAAAGGGCGTGTTTGTATATTTGTTGGTGGTATTGGTTCACCATACTTTTCAACAGATACAGCATGTGTTTTAAGAGCAGCTGAAATAGAAGCTAATGTAATTTTAATGGCTAAAAATAATGTTGAAGGGGTATATTCTGCTGATCCAAAAAAAGATTTATCAGCTAAAATGTATGATGAATTAACATTTAATGAAATATTAAATAAGGATTTAGCTGTAATGGATTCAACTGCTGCATCTTTATGTAAAGATAACAGTTTAGAAATTATTGTATTTAATATGAATAAATATGGTAATATTGTTAAAGCTGTTAAAGGCGATAAAATAGGTACTCACGTAAAAAAATAAGGAGGATACAATGCAAGAAATAGCTGATATGCAAATGTTAGAAACTGAAGAAAAAATGGATAAGGCTATAGATAGTTATAATAAAGAGCTACAAACCATTAGAACAGGTAGAGCAAACCCTCAGTTGCTTGATCATATTCAAATCGAATATTATGGTGTGATGACACCTATTCGTCAAGTTGGACAAGTAAGTGTTCCAGAACCTAGTCAATTATATATTAAACCATATGATAAATCAGTTTTAAAACAAATTGAAAATGCTATTGCCACATCTAATTTAGGATTACCACCTCAAAATGATGGCACTGGAATTAGACTTGTAATTCCAAAGATGACGGAAGAACGCCGTCGTGATTTGGTTAAACAAGTTAATAAATTAGAAGAAACTGCTAAAGTTGCAATTCGTAATATTAGACGTGATGCTAATGAACAAATTAAGAAAATCGGTCTAACTGAAGATGATGAAAAAGGTTATTTAGAAGATGTTCAAACTTTAACAGACAATAAAATTAAAGAAATTGAAAAAATAACCGCTAAGAAGAGTGAAGAATTGATGCATATTTAATCCCTACTATAGGGATTAATTTTGCAGGCATAGTTCAACGGTAGAATACCGGCTTCCCAAGCCGAGGATACGGGTTCGATTCCCGCTGCTTGCTCCACATCCAAGTTTACTTGGATTTTTTTAATCGGAATGTAGCTTAGCTTGGTAAAGCGCTAGCTTCGGGAGCTAGAGATCGTGAGTTCGAATCTCATCATTCCGACCATGCGGTCATGGCGAAATTGGTATACGCGTACGTTTGAGGGGCGTATGGTTAATCCGTGTGAGTTCAAATCTCATTGGCCGCACCATTGGGAAATCTGTTCGAAACTATTCGAATTTTTGATATATTCAGTCTGAAATATGACTGATTTTTATTTTATATGCACTATCCACTGATAATTTTGATACTTGTGTCAAAATGCCTAAGGGATTAAATATTTTGTTTGTTAAAAATAACTATATTAATATGTTACAACTATAAAATAATATAGATTTATGTTATCATTAATTGATAATTAGTTATTAAGTGAGGTGTTAATATTGTTCTATAAAATTTTTAAATATATATATGACATTATTAAAAAAGAGATGGCTAAAAGTGATAATAAAAGATTCGCCAAAGAAATCTTACCAAGTAATATTTGCAAAGAAACATTCAAATATGGTGATAAAGATTATCAATATTACAATATTTATAGGCAAGAAAACCTAAATCAATTTAAAGCTTGCATCATCGATATTCATGGTGGTGGTTTTGTATATGGTGATAAAGAAACAAATAATAATTTTAATTATCATCTAGCAAAGGGAGGATATTTTGTTACTACCTTAACCTATTCTTTAGTTGATGAAAATTATTTATTAAAAGACCAAATCGAAGATGTGTTTTGTTACTTAAATCATTTAGAAAGGAAATATAAATTCGATAAATATGTTTTAACTGGTGATAGTGCTGGAGCTGTATTAGCTATTTTGGTATATGTAATTAATAATGATATTGAATTGGCAAAATTATATAATATAGAAAATTTCAATTTGGACTTTAAGAGCATTATTCTTAATCATAATGTATGTTATATTTTAGATATGGTTAAACTTAAATTTAATCCAATTGTGACTAAATTAATAGCTAAACCAGGAATTAAAAGACTGTTGTATGGTAAAGAATATAAAAAATCAAAGATTTTAGCAACAACATTAGAGCCAAAATTATATATAAATAAACAAACAGAATTACCACCAATTTTATTGATTACTAGTCAAGGTGATAAAGCATTTAAAAATCAAACTATTAGATTATATAACTATTTAAAATCATTAAACAAAAACGTTGAATTATATTATGAAACTGATAAAAAGGCTCAACATGTATTTAATATTGCTTATCCAGCTGATGAAAACGGTATTAGGTGTAATAAAATGTTAATGGAATATATAGATTATAAATCGAAAAAATGATATAATTGCAAAGATGGAGGAAGATTATGAAAAAATTATGGCAAGAATTTAAAAAATTTATTTCTCGTGGCAATGTAATTGATATGGCTGTCGGTGTTGTTATTGCTAGTGCTTTTACAGCAATTGTAAATGCCATTGTTAATAATATTTTAATGCCCAATCGTTACATTAGCAGTACCTGCAGGTTTAGACGGATTAGTAACTGTTTTAAATCATGATGCAGCATTAGCTACAGCTTACACTGATAACACTATTGAATATTGGGGCGTTACATATAATGCTGATGTTGTTAATGTTATTAATTGGGGAATTTTAATTAACGCAGTGATTAACTTTTTTTTAATTGCAGTTATTTTATTCATCATTTTAAAAGTATTTACAACATTAAATAATAAACGTAAGGAATTAGCTAAGAAAGAAGAAGCACAAAAACCAGCTGTTCCTGCACCTGCTCCAACACCAAGTGAAGAAGTGTTATTATTACGTGAAATTAGAGATTCTTTAAATAAACAAAATAAATAATATTAACATATGTTTAAATATAAAAACTAGTCACTATAATAAGGTGAAACCTTACTATGACTAGTTTTTTATATTATATTAGCAATTGAACAAACGCCAATTCCAATTACTATTGAAATTAGAATTAAGACAATAGTATTTATTTTTTTCTTTTTCCAAAAATAAAAGCCAAAATATATTATCAATAAAATACCTAAGCATAATAAAGATAAGTAATTAAAATTAAAATTTTCAAGTGATTGATAGCCTAAACAAGTTATTAATAGAATCAATCCAGTAGAAATAATAAGGCCTAAAACAACTGCCTTAATGCCTTCTAAAGCTCTAATTATATATTTATTATTAATGATGTTTTTTAATAATGCAGCAATTAAAACTATGATAATAAAAGATGGTAAAATAACAGCAAAAGTAGCAACAACACTTCCTAATATGCCAGAAGTAGTAGAACCAATATAAGTTGCCATATTTACCGCAACCGGTCCTGGAGTCGATTCACAAACGCCTATGAAATCATAAAAAGCAGTTTCGGTTAACCAACCATGCTTTAAAACTGCATCTTTAATTAAAGGTATCATAGCATATCCACCACCAAAGGTGAAAAGTCCTATTAAAAAGAATTCATAAAACAATTGCCAATAAATCATTTTTTAGTCTCCTTTGCATTAATTATGGTTAGAATAATAATGCCAATTAAGGCGCCAATAAGGATTAAATATATTGATGAAAAATTAATATTAAATAATTCAAACAAAATCATTAAAGTGATTACTACTATAGTTAGTAGAATTTGCCACCAACTTTTTTTAAGGCTAATAAACATCTCAATTCCAGCTTTAATGATTAAAAAGGCTACACAAGCATTAATTCCCACAAAAGCATATTGAACATATTTATTTTGCATAAAAGCTTCTAAAAATAAAGAGATAATAAAAATAATTATAAAAGATGGCAACACCACACCTAATGTTGCAACTAAGCTCCCTATAATTTTTTTCTTTTTATAACCAATATAAGTGGCCAAATTAATTGCTACTGGGCCTGGAGTTGATTCAGCTATTGCACATACCTCAAGTAATTCATCGTCATTAATCCAATTTTTTTTAGTTACGACAATATCTTTTAATTGACCGATCATGGCATACCCACCACCAAAAGTGAAAAGCCCTAGTTTAAAAAAAGTAAAAAATAAATCTAAACACATCATATAATCACCAGCATAATAATACACCTTTATTTATTATAATAAAAATAGTATAATTTAATAAAGATAATAATATTTTTATTATAGGTGATAGGATGAACATTAGAGAACTTACAATATTTATAAATGTAGCTAAAAGTCTAAATATAACCAAAACAGCAAAAGAAATGTTTCTTGCACAACCATCTTTAACTTTTGCTATTAAAGAATTAGAAAAGGAATATAATGTAAAATTATTTAATAGAATTAAACAAAGGTTAGTGTTAACAGAAGCAGGTAAAGAATTATTAATTTATGCTAAAAAAATAATAGCTGACATATCTTTATTTGAGTTAAAGGCAAATAACTTATCTTTAAAGCCAAAATTAAATTTCGCGGCTAGTTTAAGTGTTGGGGAAAAATATTTAGCTGAATTTTTAGCGAAATATGATTCGTTGTTTGATTTTACTTGGCATTTTAATATTGTAATATCATCAGCTATTATAAATAAAGTTTTAAGCGGGGATTATGATTTTGGCATAATCGAATCAGAAGTAAATAGTAATAGTTTAGAAGTTATTAATTTATTAATAGATAAAATAATACTAGTTGCTAAAAATGATTATCCCATCGCTAAAGAGTTAACCATAGAAGAATTAATGAAGTATCCTTTAATAGTTAGAGATAAGTTAAGTGGGACAAGAGATTTTACCGATAATTTATTCAATAAAAATAATTTAGAATATAGCCCACTATGTGAAGCAAGCACTAATACAAGTTTGTTAAGTTTTGTTAAAAATGGCTTAGGTATAGGGATTTTACCATCAATAATAGCTGAAGAATCACTAAAAAATAAAGAAATAAAAGAGATAAAAATTAAAAATCTTAATTTAGAGAGAAGTATAAAATTAATATATTTAAAAAACAAAAAATTAACAGAAGAAGAACAAAAACTAGTTAAATATATTGTTAGCTTTTTTAAAGAAATTAATGTATAATATATATGTTTAGCTCTCGTAACTCAGTGGATAGAGTGCAACCCTCCGAAGGTTGAAGCCGGGCGTTCGATTCGCCCCGGGAGCGCCATAAATAATTGTAAAACGGATGAAATAAAGTATGCGTTATTGTGAAAAGTGTGAATTTGTAATAACTGATAATGTTAACTATTGTCCTAAATGTGGCAAGAAGTACTACCTATAGTTGAACCTAATGATTATTACGATGGCTTAAAATCTTGCATTTCAATTATATTTACATTTCATTATATAGATTATGGTTTTTTAATTTTTTATTTAACTACAGCCTTGTTGATGGCGGGAATTCAAACAATTTTAAATCATAATTTAATTGGAATTGTTTTCTTTGTAGCTATTATATTATTGCTTTTACCATTACTTTGGATGATTCCTTTAACTAAGAAATGTCAAAGAAAACTTAAAAATAATGAAGAAATGTCCTTTAAATTTAAAATCATTGTTTTAATATTTGTTAATATTATAGCTGGAATATTACTATTTTTTAGAAAGGAAGATGAACATGTATTGTCCTAAATGTGGTAATGAAGTCCTGGCTGAAGCTGTTAAATGCCCTAAATGTGGCTATTATATAAATTCTAAATATGATCCAAATAAATATAACAAAACATTTAATGTTTTGACTATAATTATGAGTTCTATTTATTTAGTTATTAGTGCTATTTTATGTCTTAGATACAGTTTAGATTTCATTGAAAGTTTATATAAAAATACACTTGAACTAATTGTTATTTTAGTATTTGTCATAGGCATATTTATCTTTGTAAGTAATTTGCTAATTTTGATTTATTTAAGTATTAAAATATATAAAAGGAAAAGAATTAATAATTTTATTAAAATAATATCAGTTATCACATCATTTCCAATAATACCGATTTTATTATTTTTGAGGAGAGATTAGAATGAATTATTGCCCTCATTGTGCAAATCATTTAGAAAAGGCAACTTATATTTGTCCTAATTGTGGTTGTCTTATTGATGAAAAGTATTATATAAAGAAAAACTATAAACCCATATCAATTGCTGTAATATTATCTTTAATTATTTCATTAGTTATTAAAATCTTCCTTTTGTTAATGGCACTATTCTTGTATAAAGCCGGTTTAGTTGCTGCTAATTCTCAATATTATATAATAATGTTATTATTCATAGTTCCTATTTATGCGTTTTGTTTTATATATGGAATTTCTGCTGTTTTTGACATTATAAGTTTAATAGTAATTCCTATAAACATGTTTAAAAAGAAAAAACTTCATATTTTCTTTTTAGTTATTTTAGGCTTAGCTAACGTATTTTCTTTATTTTTAATTTTTATTCGTGATAATCATAAATAACCACTTTTAATTTTTTTTCTTGACTTTATATCAAAAATTGATATAATCAAAACCGTTATGAAAAAAGAGAGGTATGATTATATGCAAGAAAAGAAAAAAATGAAGTTATGGAAAAAAATAACTATCATAACATTATCAACGATTTTAGGTATAATTTTAATTTTAGGAATTGTAATATTTAGTGTTTGGAATAAAGAAATAAGAAGTGTTTTTTCAATTAATTTATTAGTTGAAGCTAAAGAAGATAATAAATCCGGTCCAGTTTATGAAATGGATATGGTTGGAGATTATTATTTCTTAGATTTCTTAGAAAATGGTGGAGCGAGCAATGATCAAGAATTGATCGATCATATTGTTGACAATATGACTAAAGGAATAATTCCGATTACTATAAAAGCACCTACAATTGGTTGTTCATCATTTACTGCGGTTACACCAGATGGTAAAAGATTATTTGGACGCAATTATGATTTTTCTAAAACTACGGGTATGATTGTTAAAACTAAAGCATCTGACGCTACTTTTGCTAACTTCGGCTCTAGACATGCAACAATTTCTAGTGTTGATTTACAATTTTTAGGTATTACAGGTGGAGCATATTTAGAAAGTATTTTAAATAATTTATTATGTTTAGCTGCTCCATATGCTCCACTTGATGGTATTAATGACGCAGGTGTATCTTGCGGGATATATATGTCATATCAAGGTGACGTAAATGGCAAGAATGTTAGTACAAATCAACAAACTGATCGTCCTGATTTAACATCAACCACAATGTTAAGAGCTATTCTAGATTATGCAGATTCAGTAGATGAAGCAGTAGAAATAGCTAAAACTTTTGATTTACACGATAGTGCAACCACATCATTCCATTACATGGTAGCGGATAGATTTGGTAGAAGTGCTATATTAGAATGGGTTCCTGTTAATGGTGATGAATTTAATGATAATGATGGAAGTGCTCGTGAATTAAAAGTATATTATAACGACAAAGATGATATGATTACTGAATCTAATGAAGCAAATAATGAATTTCAATATATTACTAATTTCATAATAACACCTTCATATTACAAGAGTGATAAAAATAAAGGTGGATTAGACCGTTATTTAGAAATCGAGAAAATGATTAATCCAGATGGTTCTAATACTAAAGGTATTATTACTATAGAAGAGGCAATGGCTATTCTAGAACGTGTTGGTAGAAGAAAATGGGACAAAGAAAATAGTGCTTCAGATAGTAATGGTACTACAGTTTGGTCATGTTTATATAATTTATCTGATTTATCAGTTACTTGGGTAAGTAATGAAGAATTTGCGGTAGAAAGTTCAGTTTATAATTATCGTTTTAATGGCGAAGAATTTGTAAGATAATAAAAAGTGTTGATACTATAAACTGGTTCAAAAGTCAGGGACAAAAAAGTTGACAGTAGTAAATAAGTAAATATTTAACAAGTTAAGGAGGAAGCTAGCTTCCTCCTTAATAATTTTATAGTAAATTTAACTAGCTATTAGTAATTTTTAGCATAGTAAAAAAGATTTAAGCCTGCTTAAAAAAATTATATTTTTTAAATATTAGAATAAGTTTTTACTTTTTGTGTTATAATTATATCAAGGAGTATAAATAACAGTAATGATTAGATTAGCAAATTTAGATGATTTAAAATATCTTAAAAACTATGATTATGAAGTCTACGATATTGAAGCAGATATAAACAATAATCTAGTTTATATAATAGAAGAAAAAGAAATTATAGGTTTTTTAAGATATAGTTTATTTTGGAATAGGATCCCATTTATAAATATGTTATATATAAAAGATATTTATAGAAATAAAGGATATGGGAAAGAACTTTTAAATTTTTTTATAAAAGAAATGCAAAATAAAAGATTTGAAAATATAATGACATCTTGTGTTGCAAAAGAAAATGGAAAAATGTTTTTCTTAAAAAATAATTTTAATATTACTGGTGGATTTAATCCTTTTAAAGAAGGATATGAATTAATATTAGATTGTGAAATTGGAGGTAGAAAATGAAAAAATTAGGTTTTGGTATGATGCGTTTACCGTTATTAAATGATCTTGATCAAACGAGTGTTGATGAAAAACAAGTGTGCGAAATGGTTGATGCATTTATCGCTAATGGTTTTACTTATTTTGATACAGCTTATATGTATCATAACCATGAAAGCGAAAAAGTTGTTAAACGTTGTTTAGTAGAAAGACATCAAAGAGATGAATATACTTTAGCTAGTAAGTTACCTAGTATGTTTTTAACTTGTGAAGAAGATAATGCTAAATTCTTTAATGAACAACTAGAAAAATGCGGTGTTACGTTTTTTGATTATTATTTATTGCATAATTTAAATGTAGCTAATTATGAAAAAGTAGAAAAATATAATTCATTTGCCTTTTGTAAAAGAATGGTAGAAGAAGGAAAGATTAAACATTTAGGCTTTTCATTTCATGGTTTAGCTAAAGATTTAGCTAAAATCTTAGAGAAACATCATAATGATATTGAATTTGTACAATTACAAATAAATTATGTAGATTGGGAAAACCCTAATGTTGAATCACGCCTTTGTTATGAAACGGTACGCAAATATGGCAAAAAAGTGGTTATAATGGAACCTGTTAAAGGTGGTGCCTTAGCTAATTTGCCAGATGAAGCAAATAAAGTTTTAATGGAACATGATGACACTAAATCAATTCCAAGTTATGCTATTAGGTTTGCGGCTAGTTTAGATGGTGTAATGGTCGTTTTATCTGGCATGTCAAATATGGCTCAATTACAAGATAATATGAGTTATATGAAGGATTTTGTTCCGCTAACAAGTACTGAATTTAACATGTTATTAGGATTAGTAGATGTAATAAATGAGGCTAATAAAATAGCATGTACTGCATGCAATTATTGTACGGAAAAGTGCCCAAAACATATTTGTATACCTGATTATTTTAAAATATATAACAAAGCGCGAAGTCATATGGGTAGATCATATAACTCGTTTAAACCAGAATATGAAAAGCTATCAGCTAATCATGGTTTGGCTTCTGATTGTATTAATTGTAAGCAATGTGAAAAAATGTGTCCTCAACATTTGCCAATAACTAAATATTTAAAAGATGTAGCTATTGCTTTTGAAGATAAAAAATAGGTTTAGTTTATAACAAAACCCCATAAGTTACTAGTATTTTTACTAGTCTAACTTATGGGGCTTTATTATTTATGCTTAAATAACTAATACTCCAGTATCTCTTAAGATTGTATAAGTTAAATATAAAATATAAATAATTATTAAAATTGCACCTTCTATACGATTAACTTTAGCTTTTTTAAAAGCAAATATAAATATTAATATTATAGCTACAACCATAAAAATCAAATCAATGTAACTATTATGATTTAAAGATAAAGGATTAATCATACCACTAAATCCTAAGATGAAAATAATATTAAAAATGTTAGAACCAATAACATTACCTACAGCAATATCGTTTTCACCTTTTTTTGAAGCTACTAAACTGGTTACGAGTTCAGGTAAACTAGTACCTACAGCCACTATAGTTAAACCGACTAAAAGTTCACTCATGCCAAATTCTAAGGCGAGTTCTTTAGCGGCATCAACTGTAAGTATTCCTCCTCCTACAACACCGGCTAAACCAAGTACAGTAAATATTATACTTAACCAGGTTTTTCTTTCTTTTTTATTTTCTTCTTTAGGTTGTTCACTTTCTAATGCTAAATCAGTTCTCCTTTGTTTTAAAGCTCTGAAAATGGCTAAAGCAATATAACTAACAAACAAGACAAATAATATAGCTGCTTCCCATCTATCTATTGAAAATGGTGTGATTATATAACTGAATAAAGCTAATACAGCCATGACAACAAATAAAATTGGAATATCAAAACGCATTATATCTTTAGATACTAGAGTTGGTAAAATAATAGAACAAATACCAATAATAAATAGAGAATTAAAAATATTAGAGCCGACAACATTACCAAATGATAAGTCAGAACTATTTGTAATAGCGGCATTTATACTAACTGAAGCCTCTGGTAAACTAGTACCGATTGAAACTAATGTTAGACCTATAATCAGACTAGGAATGCCAAGCTTTTTGGCGATATCACTAGCTCCATCAACAAAGAAATCAGCCCCTTTGACAAGTAAAATCATGCCAACTATAAGTAATAAAATATTTATAAAAATATCCATAGTAAAAAGTCCTCCTACTCATATAATATCATAAATTATTTTTTTTAAAAGTATTTAATAAACTTAAAAGCATTTACCTTGTTTTAATGATTTAAATATTATATAATCAAGTTAGAAGTATTAGCTATATTGACTAATATAAAAATTAAGAAAGGTGATATTAGAAATGGAATTAAAAGGTTCAAAAACAGAAAAAAATTTAAGAGAAGCATTTGCTGGTGAATCACAAGCTAGAAACAAATATACTTATTTTGCTTCAGTAGCTAGAAAGGAAGGTTATGAACAAATCGCAGCTATTTTTGAAAAAACAGCACAAAATGAAATGGAACATGCTAAACTTTGGTTCAAAGCTTTAGGTGAATTAGGTGATACTCCTGCTAATTTAGCTGCGGCTGCGGCTGGTGAAAATTATGAATGGACTGATATGTATGATCGTTTTGCAAAAGAAGCTGAAGAAGAAGGCTTTACAAAATTAGCATATCAATTTAGAGCTGTAGCAGCTATTGAAAAAGCTCATGAAGAAAGATATAAAAAATTATTATCTAATATAAATTTAGATGAAGTATTTGCTAAATCAGAAGAAACTATTTGGGAATGCCGTAATTGTGGACATTTAGTAATGGGTAAAAAAGCTCCAGGTGTATGTCCTGTTTGTAATCATCCACAAAGCTTCTTTGAAGTTAGATCTGAAAATTATTAAAATTAAAAGCGTGCTTAAGCACGTTTTTAAATAAAATCTAGTTAGCTATTGCTAACTAAAGGAGGATAAAATGATTAATTTATGGCTTACTTTAATACCGTTTGTAGGGACAACCTTAGGCTCAAGCTTAGTCTTCTTTTTAAAAAAAGATTTAAAAGAACCAATTAAAAAAGCATTAATTGGTTTTGCGGCTGGTGTTATGATTGCCGCAGCTATTTTTTCTTTAATATTACCTTCAATCGAAGAAGCTAAAGCACAAGAAATACCTGTCATTTGGCTTCCGGCTGCTATTGGTTTTACATGTGGAATGTTTTTTTTATTAATTTTTGATAGTTTAGTTCCACATATTCATCTAGATAATAAAGAAGAAGGAGTTAAAACAAAATTAAGTAAAGATAAATTATTATTCTTAAGTGTGACTTTACATAATATTCCTGAAGGTTTAGCAGTAGGAGCTTTGCTTGCTGCTTTTATTAATAATTCGAATGTTAGTTATATGGCTTTATTATCGCTTGTAATAGGTATAGCAATTCAAAATATACCGGAGGGAACTATTGTTACTTTACCAATGTATAGCAATAATAAAAATAAGAAAAAAAGCTTCTTATATGGTTTTATATCAGGAATAGTAGAACCAATAAGCGCTTTGTTAATGTTTTTCTTAGTAGATTATTTAAATTTTTTATTACCATATTTTTTAAGTTTTGCAGCAGGTGCTATGTTATATGTAGTTATTGAAGAATTAATACCAGAATCACAGACCGGTAAACATTCAAATGTTGCTACTATTAGTTTAATGATTGGTTTTGTTTTAATGATGATACTAGATATAGCTTTAGGATAAATTTATAAGTTAATCCTTTTCTGTTATGTGTTCTAATCCCATATCTAATATTTTTTTTATATGATCATCATCTAATTCATAATATACGACTTTACCAACTTTATTAGTTTTAACTAATTTAGCCATTTTTAGAGTTTTTAATTGATGAGATACGGCTGATAATGTCATATTAAGACAACAAGATAAATCAGAAACGCATAATGGTCCGTTTTCTAGGGCGCTAAGTAGTTTAATTCTAGTCCCGTCTCCCATAACTTTATAAAAATCGGCTAATTCTAATATAATATTTTCACTAGGCATATTAGCTTTAGTTGTATTAATTCTTTCTAAATGAAGTTCATCTCCACCACAATTAGGACATTTCATGTTAAATTACCTTCCTTTTTTTAAATTATACAAAAAAAAGAAATAAAATGCAAAAATATATTGACAGTTGAATACTTGTTCAACTATAATATTGATAGTGATGAATATATGGAGGTAAAAAAATGAAAAAAGTATTAAAAATTGAAAACTTAGATTGTGCTAATTGTGCGAGAAAGTTAGAGGATAAATTAAGTAAATTAAAAGGTGTTAATGAATGCCAAGTAAGTTTTATGAGTCAAAAAATAACTATTGATGTAAATGAAGATATGCTTGAAGAAACATTAAATAACGTAAAAAAAACATGTAAAAGAGTAGAACCAGATATGAAGATATTAAACTAAGAGGCTTATATGAGTAAGATTAAAAACAGGATTATAAGAGCTATAATAGCCTTTGTAGTTTTCTTAGTAGATATTATATTGGCTAAGACTATTAGCTTAGAATGGTATATAGAATTACCTATTTGTTTAGTAGCTTATTTAATTAGTGGATATGATATTTTATGGAAAGCAGTTAGAAATATTAGTCATGGTGAAATATTTGATGAAAACTTTTTGATGATTATTGCTACTATAGGTGCTTTTGCCACATTACAATTTGAAGAAGCAGTAATGGTTATGGTTTTATATCAAGTAGGAGAATCATTTCAAGATTATGCGGTTAACCGTTCTCGTGGTTCAATAACAAGTTTAATGGATTTAAGGCCAGAATATGCAGGACTTTTAAAAGATAATGAAATTGTTATTGTTGGGCCTGAAGAGGTAAAAGTAGGTGAAACTATTGTTGTAAAACCGGGGGAGAAAATACCACTTGATGGTTATATTGTTGAAGGTAGTAGTAATCTAAATACTGCAAGTTTAACTGGTGAAACTAAATTAAGATCAGTCAGTATAGGTGATGAAGTTTTATCAGGTTCTGTTAACCAAGATGGCTTGTTAAAAATTGTAGTTAGTAAACCATATGAAGAATCAACGGTTGCTAAAATCTTAGAATTAGTTGAAAATGCTAGTGATAAAAAAGCTAAGGCAGAAAATTTTATTTCTAAATTTGCAAAATATTATACCCCTATTGTTGTAATAGCTGCATTATTATTAGCGATATTACCACCAAGCATTATTATGATACAGCAAAACATTAATGTTTTTGCTGATTATATATATCGAGCATGTTCATTTTTAGTTATTTCTTGCCCATGCGCATTAGTTATATCTGTGCCACTATCTTTTTTTGGTGGCATAGGGGGAGCAGCAAAGCTAGGTGTATTAATTAAAGGCTCAAGTTATATTGAAAAAATAGCAAAAATAAAAAGAATAGCTTTTGATAAAACTGGTACATTAACTAAAGGTAACTTCGCGGTAAGTAAAGTTATAGGGGTTAATGCTAGTAAAGAAGCTGTAATTTATTATGCTGCTTATGCAGAATATTATTCTAATCACCCTTTAGCTATGTCAATTAAGGAATATTATAAAAAAGAAATTGATAAAAGTTTAATCACAAATGTTGTAGAAATAGCTGGTAAGGGTATTGAATTGATGATGGAAACCGAAACATATTTAGTTGGTAATGCTAAATTACTTAATGAAAACAAAATTGATTTTAACGAAATTAATGAACTTGGAACAATAATATATGTTGCAACTAAAATAAAATATTTAGGTTATATAGTTATTGTTGACGAAGTTAAACCAGAAGTTAGACTCCTTATTAAACAATTAAAAGATTTAAATATAGATAACACAACTATTTTAACTGGTGATAATAGAGAAATAGCTGCTAAAGTAGCTAAAGACACGGGTATTAATAACGTATATGCTGAACTTCTACCACAAGATAAAGTTAAAGCAATTGAAACAGAATTGAGTAAAAATGAAGGTGTATTAGCTTATTGTGGTGATGGCATAAACGATGCCCCGGTTCTAATGCGCGCAGACATAGGTATTGCTATGGGGGCTTTAGGAAGTGATGCCGCAATTGAGGCTGCTGATGTCATTTTAATGGATGATGATATTATTAAAATTCCAACAATGATAAAATTAGCTAAAAAGGTAATGAAGATAGTATATGAAAACATAATATTTGCTATAGCTATAAAATTGGTGGTTTTAGTACTAGGTGCATTAGGCTATGCTAATATGTGGCTTGCTATTTTTGCTGATGTTGGAGTGGCTTGTTTATGTATTATTAATGCTATGCGGTGTTTATATATTAATAAAATTAAAAAGGAATTTAGAAGCTAATCAGCTTCTTTTTTTCTAGTTTTATGTTAATATAGATATAGAAAACAGTTAAATTAGGAGGTTAAAAAATGAGAGTGATTATTGTTGGTGGTGTTGCAGGTGGAGCCACTTGTGCTACTAGATTAAGAAGACTTAGGGAAGATATAGAAATTGTTATATATGAAAAAACAAATTATGTTTCATACGCTAATTGTGGTTTACCTTATTATTTAGGTGGAGTAATAACTGATAAAAACAAATTAACATTACAAAGCCCAAAGAGTTTTAAAGAAAGATTTAATGTAGATGTAAATGTTAATCATGAAGTATTAAGTATAGATACAAACAATAAAGAAGTACTAGTAAAAAATTTAATAAATGGAGAAGTCTTTAAAGATAAATATGATAAATTACTCTTAGCGACCGGTGCTAAGGCAAAAATACCTGATCTAGAAGGTAAAGAACTTGCCTACACATTAAAAAATGTAGAAGACACTTTTAATTTAAGTACTAAATTAAAAAAAGCAAATGAAGTTGTTGTAGTAGGTGCCGGTTTTATTGGCTTAGAACTTGTTGAAAATTTAATTCATTTAGGCAAAAAAGTTGTGCTCGTAGAACGCCTTGATCAAGTTTTAAGTCCTATAGATAGGGAAATGGCTGCGTTCTTAGAACATGAATTAGAAAAAAATGGAGTATCAGTAAAACTAAATATTAATCTACTATCTTTAGAAAAAACAAATAATAAAATTGTTGTTAATTTAGATAATGAAGTCTTTCAAACAGATATGGTTATTTTTGCTTTAGGTGTAAGTCCAAATGATATTTTAGCAAGAAATTCCGGTTTAGAAGTTAGCCCCAAAGGGGGAATTTTAGTTAATGACTATTTACAAACCAGCAATGAAGATATTTATGCTTGTGGTGATGTAATTTTAACTAAAAATATAATTGATAACCAATTATATTTATCTAATTTAGCAGGTCCGGCAAATAAACAAGCAAGAATAGTAGCTAATAATATTTGTGGGTATAAACAAAAATATTTAGGAAATATAGGAAGTTCAATTATAAAAATATTTAATCTAAATTGTGCTTTTGTTGGTTTAAATGAAAAGAAATTACAAAATTTAAATATAAAATATAATAAGATATATCTATCACCTAATGACCATGCTTCCTATTATCCAGGTAGTCAGGCTCTAACTATTAAAATACTATATTCTGATAACTATAATATTTTAGGTGCTCAAGTTATTGGTGAAAGTGGTGTAGATAAAACGATAGATATTTTAGCTTTAGCTATTTATTCTAAAATTAATTTATTGGATTTAGAAAATGTTGATTTTGCTTATGCACCGCCATTTAATAGTGCTAAGACCCCTATAAATATAGCTGGTTATATAGCTAGTAATTTAAAATTAGGCCTAGTTAAACAATATGATATATTTATGGTAAATGAATTAATTTTAAAAAAAGCCGGTATTTTTTTAGATGTTAGAACAAATAGTGAATATAATTCAGGACATATAAAAGAATATATAAATATTCCTTTAGATAATTTGCACGCTAATTTAGCTAAATTAGATAAAAATAAAGATATATATGTTATGTGTCAAAGCGCATTAAGAAGTTACTTAGCTTGTCGCATTTTAACTAATAATGGTTTTTCATGTTACAATTTAGCAGGTGGATACCGTTTATATGCTAATTATTATTTAAATCGCACACCTAATTTAATAGTTTTAAGTGATGGTAAAGAAAAGATTTAAAAATGTAATGAAATTTAGTATAATTAAGGGAATGAAAGATGTAGGTGATTATTGTGAGAGGTTTGTTTATAACTTTTGAAGGTGGAGAATGTAGTGGTAAAACTACTCTAATTAAAAACCTGGCTAAATATTATGAAGACCTAGGTCAAAAAGTTTTAATTACTCGTGAACCCGGTGGTACTCCAATTGCTGAACAAATTAGAAATATTATTTTAGATAACAATAACGTTGCGATGACTGCTAAATGTGAAGCTTTGTTATACGCGGCAAGTCGAATTCAACATGTTGAAGAAAAAATATTACCAGCATTAGACGAGGGGACGATTATTTTATGTGATCGGTTTTTAGACTCATCTTTAGCTTATCAAGGTTATGCAAGAAAATTAGGCTTTTCTTTAGTTTTAGAAGCTAATAAATTTGTTTTAGATTATTTACCTGATTTAACTTTATTAATCGATATAAAACCTGATGTTGCGTTAAAAAGAATGAGTCAAAGACCAGACAAAGTAAATCGTTTAGATGCTGAAAGTATTAATTTTCACCAAATGGTTTATGAAGGTTATCAAAAACTTGTAGATCTTTATCCAAATAGAATTAAAAAATTAGATGGTATGCTTAATAAGGAAGATTTATTAATGCAAAGTGTAAAATTAATAGATTCTTACCGGGAGAAATTATGCAACTAGATTTAGATAATAGAGTTAGTTTAGAACTAAGTCGAGCTAAAGAAAATAACAGGCTATTACATGTTTATTTATTTTATGGTGGCGATAAAAAGACAATGTTAGATGAGGCTAGGTTTTTTGCCGCATCGTTATATTGTGGTTGTCTTGAATGCAATACTTGTAAGAGTATTTTAAATGACAATCATTTAAATGTTAAACACATATCAATAGCTAGTGATAAAACAATGATCACAAAAGAACAAATAAACGATTTAGAAAATGAGTTCAGTATGACAAGCTTAGTTACCGGGCCCCGTGTTTATATTATTGATGGTATAGATACTGCTTCAGTTGCTGCCCAAAACAGTTTACTTAAATTTATTGAAGAACCAACATATAAGGATGAGGTTTATGGCATATTAATAGCTTACGATTTAAACAATGTTTTAACAACGATTAAATCACGTTGTGGATTAATTAGGTTCATGCCAAAATCTTTTGAACAAATAAATGAACAATTGCGGTTAGAATATAATATTGATGATGCGTTTATTTTAGCTAGCATAGCTAAAAATGTTAATACTTGTAAAGAAATTTATCAAAGTGAAGACTTTGCTTTGGTTAAAGAAATGTTTTATGATTTTATTAAGGTTAACAATAGTAAAGATAGTGTTCTGTTTTATTTTAAATATCGTGATTTAACGAAACAACAGCTAATTTATTTTTTAAACATATTAATTGTTTTTTACCATGAAACTCTAACAAGTCATAAATTGCTTTCAAGTGTTATTTATGATAAAATAGTTACACTAAAACAAAACACAAGTAATGAAGTTTTAGAAAAAAGATTTTCTTTACTTTTAGCCATTGAGACTAAAATTAAATACAATGTTTTAGAGAAAAATATATTACATGAATTAATAATTTCATTTTTTTAGTAGGTGATAAGATGAAGGTATGCCAAGTAGCCTTTAAAAAGGTGGGTAAAAGATATTATTTTAATCCTAATAACTTGGATGTAGAAGAAAACATGGCCGTAGTAGTAGAAACGATAAGAGGTCAAGAACTTGGCCATATTGTTGGCCCATTAATCGAAATCGGTAATACAAATTTAGAAATAAAACCATTATTAAGAATTGCTACAAAGACGGATTTAGAAATATATGAACAAAATAAAATTGATGCAATAGATGTTATTGAAACAACAAAAAAAGAAGTAAAACGTCTATCTCTAGATATGAAGGTTTTAGAAGCTGAATTTACCCTAGATCATTTAAAATTAATTATTTATTTTGAAGCAGAAGGTAGAATAGACTTTAGAGAATTAGTTAGAAATTTAGCTGAAATATATCACTTGCGGATAGAGCTTCGTCAAGTTGGCTCAAGAGATGGGACTAAAGTTTTTGGCGGGGTTGGGCCATGTGGGTTAGTTTTATGTTGTCATAGTTTTATTACAGAATTTGACACAATAACAGTTAAGATGGCTAAAAATCAAAACTTAGCCTTAAATCCAACTAAAATAAGTGGTAATTGTGGTAAGCTTTTATGTTGTATAGCTTATGAAGATGATAATTATAAAGAATTAAGAAAGAATTTTCCTAATCCAGGCGATTTAATAACCACACCAGAAGGAGAAGCTAAAGTATTAACAAGTGATCCACTTAATCGAACATTAAAGATTAAGTATTTAAATGAAGTTGATAAGTTTGGCTTTTTGAATGCTGATGATCTAAAGGATATAACAAATGGAAATAATTAATGAACTATTAGGTCGACCACTAATTAAAATTTATCAAGATCCAGAAATCTTTAATTTTTCACTTGATTCAATTTTGTTAGCTAATTTTGTTACTATACCTAAACGCACTAAATTGATTGTTGATTTAGGTACAGGAAACTGTCCGATTCCCCTTTATCTAACTTTAAGAACAAAAGCGAAGATAATAGGTGTGGAGATTCAAAATTATTCCTTTAATTTAGCACAAAAAAGTGTTAAAATTAATAATAAGGAAGACCAAATCAAATTGATTAACGCCGATTTAAAAGGAATTAATCAACAAATTGGTCTTGGGGTAGTGGATGTTGTTGTTTGTAATCCCCCGTTTTATAAGGTTGGTTCTTATAATATGAATCCTGATGAACGCAAAATGATTGCTAGACATGAAGTTAAGGCTACTTTAGAAGATGTGATTAAAGAAGCAAGCTTATTACTAAATAGTCGAGGCGTATTTGCGTTAATTCATCGACCAGATCGCTTAAATGAAATTATTATATTATTAAACAAATATAATTTAGAGCCTAAAAGAATGCGATTTATTTATCCTAAGTTTGGTGCTAGTTGTAATCATTTATTGATTGAAGCGGTAAAGAATGCCAATCCTGGATCGTTAAAAATTTTAGACCCGTTATATGTTTATGATAATGATAATAATTGGACTTTAGAAACTTTAAAAATATATAATTGTGAAATGGAGGAATAGATATGTTTTTAAGTTATTTAAACAGAAAGGAAAAATTAAAATTCTTAGATTTAGCTATTTATATGGCAGATATAGATGGTGAACCTACAGTCATTGAAAAAAGGATTTTAAATAAGATGTTTGCTGAAGTTGAAGATGTTCGTCAAGAATACACATTCCAAAAATCTGAAACAATAGAAGAAACAATTGACTTCTTTGTTAATGCTAATTCAGTAGTTAAAAACGTTGTGTATTTGAATTTAGTTACTATTTCTATGGAAGATGACTTATATAACACTTCTGAATTATTATTCTTAGAAAGCATTCAAAACAAGTTTAATATTTCAGCTGAAAAAAGAAGAGACTTAATTTCTATCGTATATGCTGAAAGAGACTTAAGAGAAAGAGCAAGCAGAATTGTTAAAGAATAATGAATAAAAAAAGCTTTACAAATAGCCCTATTTTATATCTTGTAGGTACCCCGATCGGTAATTTAGAAGATATAAGCCTTAGGGCTTTACGCATTTTAAAAGAGGTTAGTAAAATATATTGTGAAGACACTAGAACATCTAGTGTTTTACTCAGACATTATGATATATCTACTCCACTAGAAAGTTATCATAATTTTAATGAAGAAACTAAAGCAAAAGCTATAGTTGATTACATTAAAGATGGGCATAATGTGGCTTTAATATCTGATGCTGGTAATCCTATTATTTCTGATCCTGGTTTTAAACTAGTAGAAGAATGCTTAACAAATGATATAGCTGTGACTACAATACCTGGTCCTAGTGCTTTTACTAGTGCTTTTATGACTTCTAATATGCCGTTTCCTTTTCTTTTTTATGGCTTTTTAAAACCTAAACAAACGGAAAGAGAAAAAGAACTACAAGAATTAAAATATCAAAAAGCAAGTTTAATATTTTATGAGGCTCCACATCGCCTTAAGGATACTTTAGAATCTATTCTTAAGGTACTTGGTGATAGGGATTGTTATTTAGCTAGAGAATTAACTAAAAAATTTGAAGAACATTACTATTTGAAAGTTAGTTCATTATTAAAAGAATGTACTAATTTAAAAGGAGAAATGGTCTTGATTATTAAGGGTTATCAAGAAGAAAAAATAACAGCTGATAAATTTAGTTTAATAGAAGAACAAATTAAATTAGGACTTAAGGCTAATGCGGCAATTAAAGAAGTTGCGGCAATGTTAAACATTGATAAAAAAGAACTATATAAAGATTATATTGCCTATAAATCAAAATAAAACTAATAATAAGACAGTGTAATTAAAATTACTCTGTTTTTTATTGTAAATATGAATAAAAAAAAGTAAAATATAGTGTATGTAAATTGATTGGAGATTTTAGAATGAAAAAACCATTTTATTTATCTACAGCTATAGCTTATACATCATCAAAACCACATATTGGTAATGTATACGAAGCTATACTTGCTGATAGTATTTGTAGATTTAAAAGAAAACAAGGCTATGATGTTTATTTTCAAACCGGAACTGATGAACACGGTCAAAAAATAGAAGAGAAGGCTAAGGAAAATAAAGTTGAACCCCAAAAATGGGTAGACGATGTTGCAAACTCAATAAAAGAAACTTATAAATTAGTGAATGTAGCTTATGATAAATTCATAAGAACTACTGATAAAGCTCATGAAAAAGAGGTCGCAGAAGCATTTGAAAAACTACTAGAAAAAGGTGATATTTATAAAGGAACCTATGAAGGTTGGTATTGCGTAGCCTGTGAATCATTTTATACTGAAAAAGATTTAGTTGATGGTTGTTGCCCTGATTGTGGTGCTAAGGTAAGAAAAGAAAAAGAAGAAGCTTATTTCTTAAAATTAGCTCCATATCAAGAAAAATTAGTTAATTATATAAAAGAACATAAAGACTTTATTGAACCAGAATCACGCAAGAACGAAATGCTTAACAACTTTTTAAAAGACCCACTTCCAGATTTATGTGTTTCAAGATCATCATATACATGGGGTGTTAAGGTACCAAGTGATCCTAAGCATGTCATCTACGTTTGGATCGATGCTTTAATGAACTATATTACTGGTATTGGTTACCATGTAAATGGAGATAATGCGACTGATTTTACGAAATATTGGCCTTGTGATATTCATTTAATTGGTAAGGATATTTTAAGATTTCATACTATTTATTGGCCTATTATTTTAATGGCATTAGATTTACCATTACCAAAGAAAATCTTTGGTCATCCATGGATTTTAATGAATCATGGTAAAATGTCTAAATCAAAAGGTAATGTGATTTATACTGATGATTTAGTTAATATTTTTGGGGTAGATGCTGTTAGATATTATGTATTACACGAGATACCTTTTGCTCAAGATGGCAATATTACTTATGAATTAGTTTGTGAAAGAAATAATACTGATTTAGCTAATGTTTATGGTAATTTAGTAAATAGAACTATAGCTATGACTAAAAAATATTTTACTGGAAACTTAACCAAATTAGAACCTAATTTAGATTTAACAAAGACTTTAATTAAAGATTGTTATATAGCTAAAGAGGCTTATTTTAAACATATGGAAGAATTAAAGGTAAGTTTAGCGATTGATGATGTATTTAGTTTACTTAGAAAGGCTAATAAATATATTGACGATACTGCACCATGGGCTCTAGCAAAAGATGAAGCAAAACAAGATGAATTAAAAGAAGTATTATATACTTTACTTGAAATGATTAGAATTTCATCTATAATGCTTGAAAATATTATGCCCGATACAGCTAATAAGGTATATAAATTTATTAATACTAACAAAACAACTTATTCTGATTTAGAATATGGTGTTGTTTTTAATTACACCGTATCAGATAGCGAAGTATTATTTAAACGTTTAGATGTTTCTAAAGATGTCTTAGATAAAGTTTTAGCAAAAGAGGCAAAAGCTGAAGCTGTAGAGGAACAAAAAGATCTAATTTCAATTGATGATTTTGACAAAGTAGAATTGGTTGTAGGTCAAATTCTTGAAGCTAAACCGCATCCTGATGCTAAAAAACTTATGGTTTTAAAAGTTAATATTGGCTCTGAAGTTAGACAAATTGTCTCAGGAATAAGAGAATATTATGAAGAAAAAGATTTAATTGGTAAAAAAATAGCAGTTGTTAAAAACTTAAAACCAGTTAAATTAAGAGGCATATTATCTGAAGGTATGATATGTTGTGCTGGTAAAAAAGCAAAATTAGTAGAAATTCCAACTGGAGAAGCAGGAGAAGAAATAAGTTAATATGGAACATAACAAACATTTAGATGATGCATTTAGAGTTATTATTGTTATTTTTACATCTGTTTTATATTGTTTAGGCTTAATATGGTTTTTAGAACCAGCAGGAATTTATTCAGCTGGAATAACTGGGTTTTCACAAATAGTAAAAAAACTATTTGATCCTCTAGCTAATATTCCTCTAGGTGTTTATACATTAATTTTTAATATTCCGTTATTCATATATGGATGGCGTAAGGTTTCTAAAAGATTTGCAATATTTAGCTTAATTTCCGTTTTAGTTCAAACAATCTGTACTTTAGATATAATTCCTGTTGATCCAGTTATTAAGGCTTTTAAATTAGACCCAACTGAAAATCAATTAACTTATGCTATTATAGGGGCAATCTTAACAGGTGTAGCCTGTGGTGTTGCGTTAAGATTTGGTACATCAACAGGAGGACTTGATATTTTAGGTCAAGTCTTAGCTATTGAAAGGAATATTTCAATTGGTGTTTTCACGATGATAGCCAATGTTTTAATCGCTATTGTTGGTGGTGCGTTCGTTTCAAATTCTTGGCCAATTGCTTTTTATACTACAATAAGAATTATTATTACTAGTATTTGTATTGATAAAATTCATACAGCATATAATTATGTTAAATTAAATATAATTTCTAGTAATGTGGATGATGAAATGTTAAAGGACTTATTAGCTATGCATAGGGGATGTACAATCATACCTGTAGAAGGTGCATATTCTCATCAACATAAGTCAGATTTAATTATGGTTATTTCAGCATATGAACTAGATAAGGCAATAAGAATTTGTAAAACGCATGATCCGAGATGCTTTATCATTGTTGAACCTGTTAAAAGAGTATATGGTAATTATACTCGTAAATCAATTGTTTAGTTTTAAATTGGCTAATAATTAGAATTAGCCAATTTTTTAAAAATATTTTAGAAGGAGGAAATTGAAATGCTTAAATTATTACTTAAACTTAAAGATGGATTTATATCAATATTACCAATTTATTTGATAATAATAATTTTAAATTTCACCCCTTATATAGATTTATCTAATTATGAAATATTAGTTTTATCTTTCGCAACCATACTTGCGACATTAGGGTTAGCGTTATTTAATATGGGTAGTGATTTAGCCATGACTCCAATGGGGAAATTAAGTGGATCTTATCTCACTAAGCAAGGTAAGATGTGGATACTAGTGTTTTTTGCTTTTGCTTTAGGCTTTTTCATAACTTTAGCAGAGCCTAATTTAGCTATTTTAGGTAGCCAAATCAAAGCTTTATTAAGCCCACTCCTAATTACGATTTCAGTAGCATTTGGAGTCGGTTTAGCATTTGTACTACTTGTTGTTAGAGCTATTCATAAAGTTAATTTAGCTCAAATTTTTCTGTTTTTATATGGCTTAGCTTTTGCTTTAGTAACATTAGTTATTTATACAGGTAGTAGCGATTTTTTAGGTTTTATTTATGATTCTGGTGGAGTTACAACCGGACCGGTAACAGTCCCATTTATGATGGCGGTTTGTATAGGTATATCTAGTGTATTAGCTAAAAAATCAGATAAAGATATGTCATTTGGTTTAATTGGTATTGTTTGTATAATGTCAATTATTGTTATGCTTTTTTTAGGTATTTTTATAGAATATAATGGCGATTTTACACTTGATAAATCATTATATGAAATAGGAACAAACTTTGGTTTGGCAATAATAAACAATTTATGGTCATCTATAAAAAGTGTTTTCTTATCTTTAGTTTTAATAGTTGCCTTCTTTTTGATAATTAATTTTATATTTATTAAATTACCAAAAAAGAAACTTGAAACATTAGGAATAGGAGTAATATATTCATTTTTTGGTTTATCTTTCTTTTTAACAGCTGTTAATTTAGCCTATATGCCGGTTGCTTATAAACTTGGGGGACAACTAGCAAATCATCAAAGTTTATTATATATAATAAGTTTTATTATTGGTGCTGTTTCAGTCTTTGCTGAACCAGCGGTTCATGTTTTAGTTAAACAAGTTAATGATATTACAAATGGTATTATTAAAAAGACTACAATGTTAATTGGTCTAATCATTGGGGTTGGATTTTCAATAGTGTTAGCTGTACTAAGAATTGTTTATGGATTTGAAATAATGTTTATTTTAGTCCCAGCTTTAGTTTTAGCATTAGTAATGAGTTTCTTTATTCCGAAAATATATGTAGCGATAGCCTTTGATTCCGGTGGGGTTGCGGCCGGAGCACTGACAAGTGGTTTTGTTTTACCTTTTGCGATTGGCATATGTATGGGTATGGGTTACCTAGATAGTGAAACTTTAAGACTTGGATTTGGGGTTGTATCTTTAGTTTCAATTACACCAGTAATAGTAATAGAGCTTATTGGTTTATTTGCTTTAATTAAAGATAAGATTAAAATGAAGCGGCAAGTTGAAAAAATGATCCAAGCTAGTGATGAAATAATAATTAAATTTTGAGGTGTGATATGGCAAAATTAAGTAAAAAAAATAATAACATGAAAAAGCTTGTTGCCATAATTACTATTATGCCTACAAATAAAAATGCGGTTATTTTAGATTTAATAGAAAAATATGGTGTAAATTACCATTTAAGTTTCTTAGGCGAGGGCTCGGCAAGTAATGAAATTTTGGCGATGTTAGGTCTAAGTGAAAGTAGAAGAATAGTAACAATTAGCTTTATTCGCGAAGACAAAGCTAAAGATTGTCTAGATGCAGTTGAAGACAAAATAAATCAACTAGCATTGCATGCTATCGCATTTTGTGTAAATTTAGATAGTATCATAGGCTTAAAAAATTATTTATTTTTAGCAGATTTAGGAGGCAAAGCATGGAAAAAGAATTAGCATTATTAATGATTATAGTTAATAGCGGTTATAGTGAAGAAGCGATAAGTTTATTACAAAGTTTAGGAGCTAGAGGAGCTACAATTTTAAATGGTAGTGGTGCAGTTAAGCCAGAAGCTAAGAAATTATATGGAATTGAAATAAATCCTGAAAAAGAAGTTTTGCTCGTTGTAGTAGCTAAAAACTTATTAGATGATATAATGACAAACATATATGAAAAGTTAGGTTCTACTACCTTAGCTCAAGGCGTAGCATTTAGTTTACCAATTAGTTATGCAACAAGTAATTTATTTGCCCAATTTGCCGACCAAAAGCCAAGTGAATAGTCGTAGTTTTTGTAAAATAAAACTTGCATTTATTGTGTAAATATAGTAGAATACTATGCGGTACATTTTTATTATATCCACAGCCCTTAATAATTATAGAAAATTAAGGAGGACAAAAAATGAAAACATATATGGCTAATGATAAAACTGTAAAACACGACTGGTATGTTGTAGATGCAACAGGTTTAACTCTTGGACGTTTAGCAACTGCATGTGCTAACGTATTAAGAGGTAAACACAAACCAACTTATACTCCACATGTAAATTGTGGTGATAACGTTATCGTTATCAATGCTGACAAAATTGTATTAACAGGTAAAAAATGGACTGATAAATTATATCGTTCACATTCTGAATACAATGGTGGCTTACGTACTTTAACTGCAAATGAGGTAATGGCTAAATACCCAACTAGAATAGTAGAATATGCTATTAAAGGTATGTTACCTCACACAAAACTTGGTGATGTGCAACGTAAACATTTATATGTTTATGCTGATGGTAATCATCCACATCAAGCTCAACAACCAAAAGAATTAAAGGTAAAGGCATAAGGAGGAAATAGAAATGGCAAAATTAGTACAATATTTAGGTACAGGACGTCGTAAAAGTTCTATTGCTAGAGTCATTTTAAGACCTGGTAAAGGCGCATTTACTATTAACGGTCGTCAATTTGAAGAATATATTCCTTCAGCTGCTTTACGTTTAGACGTATTACAACCACTAGAATTAACTGAAAATGTTGATAAATTCGACATCATCGTTAATGTATATGGTGGTGGTACAACAGGTCAAGCTGGTGCTATTCGTCATGGTATTACTAGAGCTTTACTTGAAGTAAATCCAGATTACCGTCAAACTCTTAAACCTGCAGGTTTAATCACACGCGATTCTCGTGTTAAAGAACGTAAAAAATATGGTCTTAAAAAGGCTCGTCGTGCAAGTCAGTTCTCAAAACGTTAATTTTATGTTTTGTATTTATGCGATATAAAAAATAAAAAGCAAGGAATTCTCAACCTTGCTTTTTTATTTTAAATTCTATTTTTTTATTGACTATTTCAAATTTATCATATAGGTAAAAGATATAACCTATAATGATGAAGATTACTAAAAGTACTAAAACCCATAGACAAACCATACCAATTCCAATTTCACCAACATTTAAGAAGAAATAAGGATAGATAGTTCCATTAAAATCAGCTGGTAATAATGCGCCTCTTATTAATATAAAGGCAACATATATTAGTGGTAATATAGTTGAACAAAGGGGATCATACCAAGTTAGCGAATGATGTTTATCAAATAATATATGATCAAACACAAACATTAAAGGTAGTAAGATATGAAACAATAAGTTTCCTAAACTATTCCAACCTTTGCCAAACATATTATCTGTTAACAAAATATTATATACTAAAAAAGTTACAAGTATAATAATTGTCGAATAAAATTTTAGTTTGTTTATAATTGTATTATTACCTGTTAAATCGCCATTTTTTATATGTTTATAAGTACTAACAACTACAATAAACATAACGATAAAACATAAGTAGTTAGATAAATTGGTATAATAAACAAGGCAATCTAAGTTGATTGTTCCTCCTAGTAGGCCAAAGCTATTTAAAGTTCCGATAAAGCTAAGGGAAACAAAAATAACCCGATATATTAATTGAATTAGTCTATTTTTAATCATGTTTTCACCTCACCGGCATATTATATCGAAAATTGATATAATATACAAGAAGTATTTTATTTTTCTAGTAAATTCTTGCAAAATCAGCAAAAAAATGAGATAATTTAAAAAAGGAGGCATATTATGCTAGAATATAGATATGACACTCAATTACTTATTGAGGGTGAAGATTTAGACGAAAATAAAATTGTAGATTATTTTAATAATAATTTTAAAGGAGATTGTTTATTAGCAGTAGGCGATGATGAATTAATTAAAATTCATTATCACACTAATGAACCATGGAAAGTTTTAGAATATTGTCGTACCTTAGGTGAAATATACGATATTGTTGTTGAAGACATGGAAAGACAATCTAGAGGTTTGAAAGGATAGTATAGAAAAAATCTATACTTTTTTTCTTTTATTTATGGTAAAATATGTAAACGATAGTTTTTATCTTTAAAGATAAACTGTTTTATTATATAATTGTCTAGGTGATGTACATGCAAAATGATTTAAATATTCCTACGCATATAGCAATAATATTAGATGGCAATGGAAGATGGGCAAAAAAAAGAGGTATGCCTAGAGTTTATGGCCATCGTAAGGGTGCTTACAATATCTCTAACATAGCTCAATATGCTGATGAAATTGGAATTAAGGTAATGAGTATATATTGTTTTTCAACGGAAAACTGGTCTAGACCAGGAGATGAAGTAACATATTTGATGAAATTACCAATTAGATATTTTTCTCGTTATAAAGAAAAAATAAAAAACAGTAATATAAAAGTTATTTTTAGTGGTAGACGTGATCATGTAAGTGAAAAGCTAAACACTTTGATGGATGAAATAGTTGAATTAACTAAAGATCATGTTGGTCTAATTTTAAACATTTGTTTTGATTATGGCTCACGCGATGAATTAGTTAGAGCTATTAAAAATATTGCAAATGATATTATTAGTAATAAAATTACGATTTCTGATATCGATACTAAGCTTATAAATAGTTATTTAGATACTAAAAATTTGCCAGATGTAGATCTTTTAATTAGGACAAGTGGGGAACAAAGAATATCAAATTTCCTATTGTGGCAAATAGCATATGCTGAATTATATTTCACGGATGTATTATGGCCTGATTTTGATAAAATAGAGCTAGATAAAGCCATTATTTCTTATTCTAATCGGAATAGAAGATTTGGTGGATTAAAGGAGAAATAAAATGAAAGAAAGAACTATAACAGGCTTAATAATGATGGTAATTTTTTTACCATTATTATTAGTAGAAGATTTATTTGTACTCTTTCAATTATTAATGATTTTATTGACTGTAATAGGATCATTTGAAATGTTAAAGATGTATGATAAAGAAAAAAAGATGAACATAGTCATGAAAGTTATAACAATTGTTTGTTCTTTATTAATATATTTTGCTGTTCTAACTGAACAAAAATTCGATAACATTCCTAAAAAAACTTTAGAAATGTTTAACATTAGATTAGAATTTTTACCTACAACCATATTGATCTTATTGGTTTTATTTACCTGTACAGTATTTTGTCACACTTATGATGCTTCTGATGTTGGTAAAAGTTTAACAACCATTATGTATACAGGCATTGGGTTTGGGGCAATTACTACATTAAAGTATTTAGGAACAAGATATATAGTTTATTTATTTATAATCACCATATTAACTGACTGTTTTGCATATTTTACAGGTATGTTAATTGGTAAACATAAAATGGCCCCTACTATTAGTCCTAAAAAGACATGGGAAGGCGCCTTTGGTGGAACTATTATAGCTTCGATTGTGGCAATAATATTTGGCTTATTTTATGGTGATATTTTCGGTGATTTCTTTGGAAATGAAACAAATACAATTTTAGATATTATTGTTAATGTGGATAAAATTTCATATGCTTTAATTGTTGTTATTATAATTTTTATGACCATTTTAGCTTCAATATTTGGTCAAATTGGTGATTTAGTAGCTTCTAGAATGAAAAGAACTTATGGAATTAAAGATTTTGGTAATTGTTTTCCTGGTCATGGTGGGGTTTTAGATCGTTTAGATTCTGCTATTATGGCATCAGTATTTTTGTTGTGTATATTCCAAGTTTTAACATATTGGTCTAATTTCTGGTGGTAAAATGGTTGATCTATATATTCTAGGTGCTAGTGGTTCAATAGGCACGCAAACTATTGATATTATTTCTAATTACCCTAAATTGTTTAGAGTTGTTGGTATGTCAGTTGGACATGATTTAGTTAAGGCAGAAGAATTAGTAAAAAAAGTTAATCCAGAAATAGTTTGTTTAAGATATCTAGATACTAAAATTAATACAAATGCTAAACTGGTTTATGGTGATGATGGTTTATTAGAAATCGCTAGATATAAATCTAGTCAAAATAAGGCGATTCTAGTAAATGCTTTAGTTGGTTCAAGCGGGCTTGTCCCGACAATTGAAGCTATTAAAAATCACAAAGATATAGCTTTAGCTAATAAAGAAACATTAGTTATGGCTGGTGATTTAATTAAAAGTTTAATTAAAAAATATAATGTTAAATTAACTCCTATTGATAGCGAACATAATGCAATTTGGCAATGTCTTAAAGGCGAAAATAAAAAACAAGTAAATAAACTCATTATAACCGCATCTGGTGGGGCGTTTCGTGACAAGTCAAGAGCAGAATTAGAAAATGTTAGCAAAGATGATGCTTTAAAACATCCTAATTGGCAAATGGGGGCTAAAATTACAATCGATAGTGCAACCATGATGAATAAAGGGTTTGAAGTCATAGAAGCACATTATCTTTTTGATATGCCATATAGTAAAATTGATACGATAATGCATAAAGAAAGTATAGTTCATTCACTAGTTTTATTTTCTGATTTAAGCCTAAAAGCTTTATTAGGTCATGCCGATATGCGAATACCAATTTTATATGCTTTATCATACCCTAAGCATTTAAAGATTAAAAATATCAAACCATTAGATTTAAATAATTTAAATTTAACATTTAATGAGCTTTCAAAAGAAAGATTTCCTTTATTAAAATGTGCATATTATTGTGGCGAAAAAGGCGGATTATATCCGACTGTTTTAAATGCCGCTAATGAAGCGGCTGTTAGTTTGTTTTTAAAGAACAAAATCAAATTTTTAGAAATAGAAGAAATTGTTATTTCTTATATCAAGAAGGATTATACTAATATTTCTTATAATATAGAAAATATTTTAGAATTAGATGATAAAATAAAAAAAGAAATATTAGCTAAGTATGGTGATAATTTATGATATTAGCCCTAGAAGGCTTTTGGCTTATTTTTGTATCGTTAATAGTTTTTATATTAATCATAGGTGTAATAATTGTAGTTCATGAATTTGGCCATTTTTTAGTTGCTAGAAAAGCCGGTATTTTATGCCATGAATTTTCAATTGGAATGGGTCCTTGTATTTATAAACATCAATTTAAAAATACTCTATTTTGTTTAAGAGCTATACCAATTGGTGGTTATGTCCAAATGGCTGATGATGAAGTTAGTCAATTTTTAACTAAAGGCGATAAAGTTGGCTTAATTTTAGATGATGATGAAGTAGTAAAAATTCAAGCCGATTTTAATATGTATGCGGATGTTAAAGGTGTAGTACAAGTATTTAAGTTAGCAACAGATGAAGATACTAACATGTATATAACTTTAGAAACAGAAGAAGGAAATGAAGAAACTTATCTCATTCGCCCAAGAGCTGTTTTTTCACTATCTAAAAACACAAATATAAGGATTGCCCCATATGAAGAAACATTCTCAGCTAAGTCGCTTTGGAAAAGGTTTTTAACTTTAGCAGCCGGACCATTAATGAATTTTATCTTGGCTATAATTATTTATTTTATTTATTTTTGTATAGTTGGAGTTCCTAATTATAATTCTAATATAATTGGTAGTGTTGGTGAAGGCTATGCCAGCTATGAAGTTTTACAAGCTGGTGATCAAATTGTTAGTGTTGAAGGTCAAAAAGTTTCATCTTGGTATGATTTTGAAACTGTTTTAGATGAATATAATTTGACGTATCCTGATAATGTTAATTTAGGGATATTAAGAAATGGCAAAGAAGAAAATATAACAGTTAATTATTCCATTATTATTAATTCTATCGGCTTATCTAACTTGCAAATTGAAGACTATGAATTACCTGATGGGGTAAGTGGGGTAATAGTAGGTAATTTAGCACTTAATTATGTTAATGATAATGCAAGTCCTAAATATCCTTTATCTAGTGGTGATATAATAACGGAAATTAGAGTTGATCGTTATATAGATAAAACACATACAACTAAAGGTGAAGTTATAGCTATTAATACATGGCAAGATCTATTAGATAATTTAAAAGATGTTGATGCAGCTGAAGTAAGATTTACATATTATGATCGCGATAAAGCTGAAAACGAAGATAGCCCTTATGTATTAATTGATGATTGTGAGCCATTGATGACATGGTCAAATGAAACTTTAACTAGTCAAAATATTGAGAAAATAGAATTTTTAATTGGTGTTTCACCAACTTATCATTTTGAATTAGGTGGAGTAATAAAATCAACATTCTCAGGTTTTTGGTCTGATTTTACTTTAGTTTTTAGAACATTAAAATTGTTAATTGCTCCAAGTGGAGTTAGACAAGTAGGTGTTTCTAATTTAACTAGTGTAGTTGGTATTTTTGATATGGTTTTAGACTTAGTTAAAACGGGTATTTTACCTATTTTAGCCTTTACAGCAATGTTATCTGTTAATATTGGTATTATGAATTTATTACCTATTCCAGCCTTAGATGGCGGAAGGATTATTTTCTTGTTATATGAATTAATTACAAAGCGAAAACCTAATAAGAAATTTGAGTCAGCATTGAATACAATTTTCTTACTATTATTAATGTTATTATTTATTTTTGTTACTTATAATGATGTTATGCGGTTTGGCTTTATAAGTGCAGTTTGGAGGAGTTAAAATGAAAAATGTTTTAGTTACAGGTGGAGCAGGATATATTGGTTCACATACAGTTTTATCTTTAATAGATTATGGCTATAATCCAATAATTGTAGACAATTTTTCTAATTCTAGCCCTAAAGTTATAGAAAGATTAGAAAAAATAAGCGGTAAAAAAATCAAATTATATAATTTGGATTGTTGTAATAAAAAAGATTTAGATCAAGTTTTTAAAGAAAATGATATTTTTGGTGTTATTCATTTTGCCGGTTATAAAGCAGTCGGAGAATCAGTTAAAGTGCCTTTAAAATATTACGAGAATAATATAATTAGTTTATTAAATGTTGTAGAAACCATGGCTAATAATAATTCAAATAATTTGATATTTAGTTCATCAGCAACAGTTTATGGTGATCCTAAATCTGTGCCAATCTATGAAGATTTTCCACTTCATGTCACAAACCCTTATGGACGCACTAAGCTAATGATTGAAGAAATTTTACAAGATTATGTTAAAGCAAACCCTAGCTTTAAAGTGGCGTTATTACGCTACTTTAATCCGATTGGAGCTCATGAATCTGGACTTATCGGCGAGGATCCAAATGGAATCCCTAATAATTTAATGCCATATATTACGCAAGTATGTATTGGTAAGCTTGATCATTTAAATGTGTTTGGTAATGATTATGACACACCAGATGGTACAGGTATAAGAGATTATATTCATGTCCTAGATTTAGCACGTGGTCATAGTTTAACTTTAAAGAAAATGGAAGAGACAAAAGATAATCTTTTAATTTATAATTTAGGAACTAGTAAGGGAAGTTCGGTTTTAGATGTAGTTCATGAAATGGAAAAAGTAGTAGGACATAAAATACCATATCAAATTGCTCCAAGAAGAGCTGGTGATATTGCTGAATGTTATGCTAATTGTGATAAAGCTTATCAAGAATTAGGATTTAAAACAGAATATGATTTATATGATATGTGTAAATCTAGTTGGAATTTTCAACAAAAAAATCCCAATGGTATTAGATAATTATAGTAAAAACTTGTTTTGTTAAAAGACAAGTTTTTATTATGCTAAACAAGGGCAAAATATTACTGTAAGAAAATGTAAGCGGTTTTACTAAAGCGTTTTCACACCCTTAATGATTTGTAAATATCGGCAATAAAGTATATAATAGGCCCGGAAATAGAAAAGGAGAATATTTATGCAAGAAAATAACGCAAAAGCAATAGCTGAAGCAGAAGTTGATAGTTTAGTTCAAAAAGCTTTAGTAGCATTGAACGAATATGCATCTTTTACTCAAGAACAAGTAGACTATATTGTAGCAAAATGTAGTGTTGCCGCTCTTGATAAACATGGTGTTTTAGCTAAGGCAGCTATTGATGAAACACATCGTGGTGTGTTCGAAGATAAAGCAACAAAAAATTTATTTGCTTGTGAATATGTAACACATCATATGAAAAGATTAAAAACAGTAGGAGTTATATCAGAAGATGATGTAACAGGTATTACTGAAATTGCTGAGCCAGTTGGTGTAGTTGCAGCATTAACTCCAGTAACAAATCCTACTTCAACAGCTATTTTTAAATCATTAATTTGTTTAAAGACACGTAATCCAATCATTTTTTCGTTCCATCCAAATGCTAAAAATTCTAGTGCTATGGCAGCTAAAATCGTTTATGAAGCCGCGATTGAAGCTGGTGCGCCAAAGAATTGTATTCAATGGATCGAAAATCCAACAATGGACGGAACTAATGCATTAATGAATCATCCAGGCGTTTCTACAATTTTAGCTACTGGTGGTAACGCAATGGTTAAGGCTGCTTATTCATGTGGTAAACCAGCTTTAGGTGTTGGTGCAGGTAATGTTCCTGCATATATGGAAAAAACATGTGATATTCGCCAAGCTGTAAATGATATAGTTATGTCTAAATCATTTGATAATGGTATGGTTTGTGCATCTGAACAAGCTGTTATTATCGATGAAGAAATATATGACGAAACTATTAAAACTTTTAAAGAATATCATGCTTATTTTGTAAATAAAGAAGAAAAGAAAAAATTAGAAAAATTCATGTTTGGTGTAGAGAACAAAGAAGACAAACCAAATGCTAGATTAAACAGTGCCATCGCTGGTAAATCACCACGTTGGATTGCTGAACAAGCTGGATTTAGTTTACCTGAACATGTATCAATTATCTGTGTTGAATGTAAGGAAGTAGGAGTTAATGAACCATTAACAAGAGAAAAATTAAGTCCTGTTTTAGCAGTTTTAAAATCAAAAAACACAGATGATGGTATTAAACTTTCTAAACAAATGGTTGAATTTAATGGTCTTGGTCATAGTGCGGCTATTCACACTAAAAATCAAGCTTTAGCTGATCGTTTTGGCGATGTAATCCCAGCTATTCGTATTATTTGGAATTCACCTTCTACATTTGGTGGTATTGGTAATATTTATAACTCATTTATTCCATCATTAACTCTTGGTTGTGGTTCTTATGGTCATAACTCTGTTGCTGGAAATATTAGTGCTATAAATTTATTAAATATTAAGAAAGTAGGTAGAAGAAGAAATAATATGCAATGGTTTAAGATCCCTTCAAAAATTTATTTTGAACGTGATTCTATCGAATACCTACATCAAATGAAAGAAATGGATAGAGTTATGATTATAACTGACCGTTCAATGGTTGATTTAGGTTTCTTAAAGAAAGTTACTGATCAATTAGAATTACGTCATCCAAAAGTTCCATATTCAATTTTCTGTGATGTTGAACCAGATCCATCTTTAGAAACAGTTAAAAAAGGTGTTGAATTAATGCGTTCATTTGAACCAGACACAATTATTGCTCTTGGTGGTGGTTCTTCTATGGATGCTGCTAAAGGTATGTGGTTATTCTATGAACATCCAGAAGTAAATTTCAACGATTTAAAACAAAAGTTTATGGATATTAGAAAACGTGCTTTCCAATATCCTGAATTAGGACATAAAGCTAAATTAGTATGTATTCCTACTACATCAGGAACAGGTAGTGAAGTTACTCCATTTGCTGTTATAACTGATAAGATAAATCAAATTAAATATCCATTAACAGATTATAGTTTAACTCCAACAGTTGCTATTCTAGACCCAGCATTAACTTACAGTTTACCTCGTTCTGTTACTGCTGATACAGGTATGGATGTATTAACCCATGCTACTGAAGCTTTTGTTTCAACAATGGCTAACGATTTCACAGATGGTTTATGTATTCAATCTATAAAAATGGTATTTGAATATTTAGAAAGATGCTACAACAATGGGGCAAATGACCATGAAGCTAGAGAAAAAATGCATAACGCTTCTTGTATGGCTGGTATGGCATTCGCTAATGCCTTCTTAGGTATGAACCATTCTATGGCTCATAAGGTTGGTGGAGAATTCCATGTTCCTCATGGCCGAGCAAATGCAATCTTATTACCATATACAATTAGATATAATGGTATTTTACCTGAAAAATTATCTACATGGCCTAAATATAATAAATATGTTGCTGGTGAACGTTATCAAGAATTAGCAAGATTACTTGGCCTTCCTGCTTCAACTGTAGAAGAAGGTGTTGAATCATACGCTAAAGCTTGTGGCGAACTTGGTATGCGTATAGGTATTAAAATGAACTTCAAATCACAAGGAATCGACGAAAAAGAATGGCTTGAAAACATCGAAAGAATGGCATTTAATGCATATGAAGATCAATGTAGTCCAGTTAACCCTCGTGTTCCAATGGTTAAAGATATGGAAGAAATTTTAAAACAAGCATACTATAGCGAAGAATTTATTGCTAAAGACAACAAATAATTATTGATAAAGCTACCTCATAGGTGGCTTTTTCATTTTATCTATATAAAAAAAAGTCATTTTATGATATCATATAACATGAGGCGATAAAATATGAAGACGAAGCAAATTGCTAAACTAAAAAGTATAGCCGCAAACCTAAAGCCGGTGTTACAAGTAGGTAAATATGGTATTCATGAAAATGTTATAATAGATATATGTGATTACTTAAATGCCCATGAAATAATGAAGATATCATTATTAAAAAATACAGATGTTGATTTAGAAGCATTTAAAGCTTTATTAATTAGTAAAGGAATAACTATAGTAAGTAAAATTGGTAGAACAATGACCCTATATAGATATTCAAATAAATTAAAAGAACATATTGAATTATAGAGGTGGCAAATGAAAAGAATGATTTTAATTGATGGTAATAGTCTTATGTATAGAGCCTTTTTCGGTATGGCCAATACTAAAACTATGACCAATTCAAAAGGAGTATATACTAACGCAACTTATGCCTTTGCGAGAATGATTAATTCATTATGCCAAGAGGAATATGACGCTATCTTAGTAGCCTTTGATGCTGGAAAAGAAACCTTTAGACATTCAATAATGATAGACTATAAAGCCGGACGTAAACCAATGCCAAATGAGATGCGGATGCAAATAGCGTATATAAAGCAATTTTTAGATTTGAAAAGAATTAAACGTTATGAAATGCCTTTATATGAAGCTGATGATATTATTGGGACAATGGCAAAATTAGCTGAAAATAATGAATATCATGTCGATATTTATTCTAGTGATCGAGATTTATTACAGTTAATAACTGATAATATTACAGTTCATATGACTATAAAAGGAATAACCGAACTAGATGACTATGATCCAAAATATTTTTATGAAAAGTATGAAATTCCAGTTTCTAGTTTTATAGATTTAAAGGCTTTAATGGGTGATAAGTCAGATAATATACCTGGTGTTCCTGGTATAGGAGAGAAAAAAGCTATTAAATATTTAAAGGAATATTATCACATAGAAGAAATTCTTGCAAATGTTGATAAAATTAAAGGAAGCGATCATGATAAATTTATAAACTTTGGTGATCAAGCTTTATTATGTAAAAAGATGGCTACAATTAAAACTGATAGTCCAATAGAGATAAGTTTAGAAGACACATTAAGAAAAGAAGAAAATAAAGAAGAATTATTTAAATTTTATGAAGAACTAGAATTTTATTCATTTTTAAAAGATAAAAAAGAAACAACATTTAGCTGTCCTTATCAAGTTTTAACAGAAAATGATTTAGATAAATATTTATTACCTAATTCTACAATTTTAGTTGAAATGGAAGATTATAATTATCATAAATATCCAATTTTAGCATTAGCTATTAGTAATGAACTTGGTAATTTCATCATTGAACAAAGTTTATTTAAAAATGAAACATTTATAAACTTTATGGAGAATACTCCTAAATATTGTTATGACTTAAAAAGAATTTATGTAGGATTTAAACATTTTAATATTCATGTTAACAATGTATTATTTGACCTATATTTAGCAACCTATATTTTAAATTCTAAAATAACTAAACAAGAATTTAAAAATGTAGTTGATTATTATGGTTATACCCAAATAAAAACAGCTGAAGAAATTTATGGTAAAGGGGTAAAAAGAAAAATCCCTGAATTAGAATTATTATATTCTTATCTAGCTAGTAAAGTTGAAAAAGTAAAGGAACTAATTTCTAAAGCATTAAATAAATTAAAAGAACAAAATGAACTAGAGCTATTGTTAAAAATTGAAATGCCTCTAAGCTATGTTCTTGGTGATATGGAATATAGAGGAATTAAGATAGACTTTCAAGAATTAAATGAAAGAGATAAGGATTTAGAAAATCGAATTAAAGAAATAGAAACAAACATCTATAATTTAGCTAATAAAGAATTTAATATATCTAGCCCTAAACAATTAGCTGAAGTTTTATTTGTTGATTTAGGTATATATTACCCAGAAAGAAACAAAAAAAGTTATTCAACTAGTGTTGATATCCTTAATAAAATAATTGATGAACACCCAATAATAAATGAAGTATTACAATATCGCCAATTAACTAAATTATATAATACATATATAAAAGGATTAAGAGAGCAAATATTTCCTGATGGTAAAGTTCATACAATATTTGAACAAGCTTTAACAGAAACAGGCAGATTATCTAGTGTTGAACCAAATTTACAAAATATCCCAATTAGAACTGAAGAAGGAAGATTAATACGTAAACTTTTTATTCCTAATCAGGCTAATGATTCACTTTATTCAGCTGATTATTCCCAAATTGAATTAAGAGTATTAGCTAGTTTAGCAAATGTAAAACATTTCAGGGAAGCTTTTGAAAATGGTGAAGATATACATTCTTCAACTGCTAAAAAAATATTTGGGCATGATGATGTTACTAATTTAGAAAGAAGAAAGGCTAAAGCTGTTAATTTTGGCATTGTATATGGTATTTCAGCTTATGGATTAAGTGAAGATGTTGGAGTTAGTGTTAAAGAAGCTAAAGATTTCATCGCTAAATATAATGAAATAAACCCAGAAATTGAAATATATATGAAAAAAACAATTTCAGATTGTGAAAAAAACGGCTTTGTTACAACTTTATTTAATAGAAAAAGATATATACCAGAGATTAATGCATCTGGCAATGAGAAGGAATTTGGTAAACGGATGGCTATGAATGCTCCAATTCAAGGTACGGCAGCCGATATAATAAAAAAAGCTATGATAGATATTGATAATGAAATAAAAAATAAAAAATTAAAGTCGTATATGTTAGTCCAAGTTCATGATGAATTAGTTTTTGAAGTGGCTGAATCTGAAGAAGAAATACTAAGAGATTTAGTTGTAGAGAAAATGACTAATGTCATAGATTTAGGGGTTAAATTAGAAGTTTCAGATGGGTTTGGTAAAAATTGGTATGAATTAAAGTAGGTGAAAAAATGTTAGAAGCAATAAAAAATAGAAGATCTATAAGACAATTTAATGATCAAAAGATTAACAAAGAAGATTTATTAGAACTAGTAGAGGCAGGATTTATGGCTCCTTCAGCTAGAGGTCAAGAAAGTCGAGGCTTTGTTATTATTGATGATGAAAAAGTGATTGCTATGTTAAGTCAAGTATCAGTTGGAGCTAAAGTATTAACTAATGCTAAGGCAGCAATTGCAGTTATATGCCCAAATGTTGAAAAGCTAAGTGCTCCAGATATGGCTTTAGAAGATTTAGCTGCAGCTACAGAAAATATTTTATTAGAAGCTACTAATAAAGGAATTGGTTCTTGTTGGATTGGTATAGCTCCAAATGATGAAAGAATTGAAAAAGCTAGTAAAGTATTAAATTTATCTAATCAAAGTTTTGTTTTCAGCCTAATTGCTTTAGGATATCCATTAGATGATAAGGCATTTTATCAAAAAAACAAGGTTGATAATCAATTAATATATTGGAATCAGGTGAAATAAATGCCCGAATTACCAGAAGTAGAAACGGTTAGACAGGTATTAAAAAAGGAATTAATCGGTAAAACTATCACTAAAATAGATCTAAATTATAAACCCATATTTGAAAATGAAGAAAAAATAAATGAGTTAATTGGCAAAAAATATATAGATATATTAAGAAAAGGCAAATATTTAATTTTTTGTTTTAATAGTGGTTATTTATTATCACATTTAAGAATGGAAGGTAAATATTTTTATGTTCCTTGTGAATATGAAATAAATAAACATATGCATGTTGTTATTTATTTAGATAACGATTATAAATTAATTTATCAAGATGTTAGAAAATTTGGTCGTATGCATTATTATGATGAATTAAGTGATTTAGAAAAAGATTTAAAACTAGGCCCAGATGCAAATGAAGATATAATAGATATAGATGAATTATATAATAAAATGGTAAAATCTAAATTACCACTAAAGGCATTATTATTAGATCAAAACTTTATAGCTGGCTTAGGTAATATATATGTTGATGAAGTCCTTTATAGTGCTAAACTTATGCCGAATATGCCAGCAAATTTAGCTACTAAGGAAGATTTAATAAAGATTTTAAAAAGCGCTAAACAAATCTTAAATAAAGCTATCATCAATAAAGGAACTACTATTCGTTCCTATACCTCAAGCTTAGGTGTTGAAGGTAATTATCAAAATTATTTACAAGTTCACACAAGAGAAAAGTGCCCATTAAATCATCATATTACAACAATGAAAATTGGCGGTAGAACAACTTATTTTTGCCCAATTTGCCAAAATAAAAAGAAATTAGTCCTAGGCTTAACAGGCTCAATTGCTACTGGTAAAAGTAATGTTTTAAACACTTTAAAAAACTATGGTTTTAAAACTTGTGATAGTGATAAGCTTGTTAAAGAAGCTTATAGTGATCCTAAAATAAAAGAATTGATATATTTTGAATTTAAGACGCTAGATAAAAAAGAAATAGCTAATGTGATTTATCATGATAAATTGAAAAAAGCTAAATTAGAATCAATCATTCATCCTTATGTTATAAATAAATTAAAAGAAGCATGTAATACTAATGAAATAATTATATTAGATATTCCGCTTTTATTTGAAGCAAATTTAGAATATTTAGTAGATAAAATCATTTGTTGTTACCTTCCTTATGAAGAAGAAATAAAAAGATTAATGAATAGAGATAAAATAAGTGAAGAAGCTGCAAAAATAATTATTGCTAATCAAATCGATATTGAGCAAAAGAAAATAAGGTCTGATTATGTTATTGATACTAGTTCTACTTTTGCTAAAACAAATGAAAATATTAATAAGGTAATAAAGGAGATTATGTATGGCATATACGCTTGAAACAAATGAAAGTGAAAATGTTGAGTTATTACAAACTCATTACTATAAAACATCTTATAATTCATTAAAAGATGCAGTAATAGAATATTTGCATAAAAATGGTTATGAAATTTCTGAATTTAATGATGATTATGGTGAAGCTGTAGCGCGAAAGGGTTATTTTTCTACTACGTTAAAAATCATTATGCAAAATCCGCGGGAAACAAGTATTGATTTTTTCTTAGAGTACTATGGTATGTTTTTTAAAAAGAAAAAAATATATCAATTTTTAAGTGATATATATGATTATTTAGGTAAAAAATTTGAATTTAAAGGTTTAGGTTTACATCAATAATGGAAATTAAAATTTATACAAATTTTAACTTAAACATTGATGACATTCGTACTCTTGGGATTTTATATTTGCCTTTAATAGGTGATGATGCGTATGCCTTATATACCTTTATGCATAGTATTTTAGATAAAACAAATTTAAAAAGTGAGACATTTACAAAAGAAGAAATACTAGATATTCTAGGTTATAAAACAACTACATTTAATAAAGCACTAGCAAAATTAGAAGCTTTAAATTTAGTACGTACTTTTATGAAAGAAGATTTGATGCTGATTTTATTGTTAACTCCTTTTACACCAAAAAATTTTTTGAAAGACACGATTCTAGGATCTTACTTAGAAGCTAAAGTTGGTTCTACTAATTTTAATAAAATTATCGAATTATTTAAAATTCCTCCGATTGATTTAAAAGAATATAAAGAAATCACAAAAACATTTGCTGAAGTATTTGGTGATGAAAGGGTTAAATTCAATAAGGTTGATTTAAATATTACCGGTAGAAGACCTAATCATAAAAATTTAATTAGTAATTTTGATTTTGATTTGTTTGTGTCTAAAATTGATGTAGATTTAATAAAAGAAGGTATAGATGAAGACTTCAAAAAGAAAATTGAGTCTACTTGTTTTGTTTATGGCTATAATTTAGAACAAATGACAAATCTTTTTAACGATAGTATTAAAGATGGATTCTTTAATTTTGAATTATTTAAAAAGAAAGCTCAAAGTCTTTATAATTTTTTAAATAAAAATAATGAAAATATAATTTCAGAAAATAAAGAAAATGACCTAGCTAACAAATTAGATAACATGACACCAATTAGTTTATTAGAAAGTTTAATTGGTAAAGATTATCCTACTATTTTATTACAAAAAATAAATGAATTATATATAAATATTAATATGCCAAAAGGTGTAATTAATATGATGATTATAGATGTATATTCTCAAAAAGGAACAATTCCATCATTATCATATTTTCAAAAAATGGCATCATCATGGCAAAATTACGGTATACTTACTACATATGATGCAGTGCTTAAGTTTACACAATCTAAAGAAGTAAGCAATAAAACTAAAAAGCCTAGTTATAAAAAAGACATCGAACTAGAAGATTGGCAAATTGCAGGTATGGCAAACATTATGAAGGGATTTGGTAATAATGAATAAATTAACATCTTCAATAGATAATAGAGTTAATCTTGATGAAATAATGGATAAATTGAGAAAAAACCCCTTGTTTAAAGACATTGATATTAACATAAACAATTTAAATTCTTGTCTAATTATGCAAGATGAACATTTAAACTGTCTAAATTGTCAAGGTTTAGATAAGTGCCCTAATACTGAAGCAGGATATAAATATGTTTATAATGAAGGTGAATTTGTTTTATTAAGGTGTAATAAAAAAAGAGATTATGACAATATAAATAGGCAAAATAGTCTAATTAAAACCTTATATATGCCTAAAAATGTTAGAGAAGCAAAATTAGAAAACTTTATTTTAAACACTAAAGAACGCGTTTCTGCTTATAAAAAGATCGTTAATTTTATTACTAATTTTGAACAAGAACAAACTAAAGGATTATACATATACGGAAATTATGGATCTGGTAAAACTTATTTATTAGGAGCTTTAGCTAATGAACTAGCTAAAAGAAATATAGGTTCCCTTTTAATCTATTTTCCAGATTTAATTAGAGAATTAAGAGATAGTTTAGGTGAAAACAGATTTACAGAGATTATTAATGAATTGAAAACTATTCCGGTTTTAATTATTGATGATTTAGGTAGTGAAAATATGACTAGTTTTGTGCGCGATGAAGTTTTAGGACCAGTCCTAAATTATAGAATGTCGGAAAACAGACCAATTTTTATCTCTAGTAATTTAACACCACAACAGCTATTAGTTCATTTAGAAACAAGTGGTAGTTCATTAGATAAGACTAAGTCAATCAGGATTATGCAAAGAATAGGCCAAATAAGTGAAGCTATTTCTTTAGGCGGAACATTTGTTAATAATGATGAAAATAAAGCGCTTTAAATTGAATTTTAGTATTTACAAAATAAAGTAATTTATGTATAATTATATTCGGAATTCGTCCTTGGAAGGAGGCTTAGTATGCCAAAGACTGTGGTTCATGAAAAAGAGAGTATTGAAGATGCCCTACGTCGTTTTAAACGTGATGTTTCAAGATCTGGTAACTTACAAGAGGCGAAAAAACGTCAATATTATCTAAAACCTAGTGATGTTCGTAAACAAAAACGTCAAGAGGCTCGTAAAAAATATAAGTAACATTGAATATTAGAGGCTCCGGCCTCTTTTATTATTATAAGAGGTGTTTATGAAAATAATTTGTTTAGGTGACTCAACTATGCAATTTAACAATATTTATCGCTATCCTCAGTTTGGGTAGCCACAAGTATTGAATTTATTTATGCACCCTAATATTTTAATTTTAGATTTAGCAAGAAATGGTAAAAGTACTAAAACTTATATTAATGAAGGTCGATTTGCCGATTTATTAAAAAGAGTTGAAAAAGGTGATTATGTAATTTGTCAGTTTAGTCATAATGATGGAGCTAAAGATAAAATAGAAAGATATACTACACCTTTAGAATATAAAATTAATTTATTATATATGAGTAATGAAATAAGGGAAAAGGGGGCTAATTTTATTTTAGCTACCCAAATAACTAGACATGTGTTTTTAAATAATAAATGTATAGAATCGCATGAAGAATATCGAAAAGCTATGTTAGTACTAGCTAAAGAAGAAAATATTGTTGTTATAGATTTAGATAAATTGACTAAAGAACATTATACTAATATAGGAGAAAAAGAATCAGAAAAGCATCATACGATTCTTGCCCCTAATATTTATTCTAATTATAGGGATGGACTTAATGACAATACTCATTTAACATTTCATGGGGCTATGATGGTTTGCAGTCTTTTTGTTAAAGATTGTATAAGGCAAAATTTAAGCATTGCAAAATATTTTTTAAAGCCTACAGAAGTAGATGATTTTGATCGATTTATGGGAATAGAGGTTAAATAAATGTTAGATATAAGAGAACTAAGAGAGAATGAAATTAATTATTTATATGATTTAATATTAGAAATGGCAAGTTTTGAACATTTAGAAGATGAATTAAAACTAACAAAAGAAAGTTTGCATAAATATATTTTTATAAATAATATAGTTAAAGTAGCCTTACTTAGAGTAGATAATAACATTATTGGATATTTAATGTATTATTATACTTTTTCTAGTTTTACAGGATATCCAAGTTTATATTTAGAAGATATATATATTAAAGCAGAATATCGTCATAATGGTTACGGCAAGCAATGTTTTAAATATTTAGCCCAGGTAGCTGTTAAAAATGAGTGCAAAAGAATGGATTTTGTTTGTTTAAATTGGAATAAAAATGCGCAAGATTTTTATCATAAACTAGGAGCTCAAGCTCATGAAGAATGGTTATTAGAACGTCTTGAAGAAAAAGAATTAATTAAATTAGCAGGAGAAAAATAATGAGTGTTTTAGAAGTGACAAATTTAACTTTTTCCTTTGGTAATAAAATAATCTTAGAAGATGCTAATTTCGTTATGCAAAAAGGGGAACACATTGCCCTAATCGGAATGAATGGTGAAGGTAAGTCGACTTTTATTAAATTAATAACTCATCAAATCAGTCCAGATGAAGGTAAAATAGTATGGGCTAAAAACTTAACTACTGGTTATTTAGATCAATATTTAACATTGAAGGCTGGGAAAACCATTAGAGAAGTGCTTAGAGAAGCGTTTGCAGATATGTTTCATAAGGAAAATATGTTAAATGAATTATATATGAAACTTAGTGAAATGTCTGAAGATGAAATGAATGAAGCTTTAGAAGAAATTGGTGAAATTCAATCAGAACTTGAACAAAGTGATTTTTATAACTTAGATAATAAAATAGTTGAGGTAGCTAGTGGACTAGGCTTACAAGATATCGGATTAGATAAAGATGTATCTATGCTTTCAGGTGGGCAAAGAAGTAAAGTTTTATTAACCAAGTTATTACTACAACAACCAACGATATTAATATTAGATGAACCTACTAACTTTTTAGATGAAGAACAAGTTAATTGGTTACATGATTATTTAATTAATTATCCTAATGCTTTTATTATTGTTAGTCATGATAGAGAATTTTTGAATGGGGTAATAAATGTTGTTTATCATATTGAAGATTCAACTTTAACTAGATATACAGGTAATTTAGATAAGTTCGATGAAATGTATGAAATTAAAAGAAGAAATCAAAATCAAGCTTACGTAAGACAACAAAAAGAAATACAAAAGCTTGAAACTTTTATAGCTAAAAATAAAGCAAGAGTAGCCACTACAAATCTAGCTAAATCAAGACAAAGAGTTTTAGATAAAATGGAAATAATAGACAAAGCTAAAGAACTAGTTAAGCCAACATTCATTTTCAAAAAAGGACCGGCAAGCGGCAAATTTGTCATTAGTTGTGAAGATTTAATAATTGGCTATAGTGAGCCATTATCTAAGAAATTAACTTTAAATATTGAACGTGGGGAAAAAGTATTAATTAAAGGTGTTAATGGTATAGGAAAGACAACTTTAATAAAAACATTATTAGGTTTAATTCCTGCAATAGATGGTAAATGTAATATTGATTATAATATTAACTATGCTTATTATGAACAAGAATTAGAATTTGATTATATTACAGCTATAGATTATGTATGGGGTTTTTATTCTGATTTGACTAATAAAGAAGTAAGGGGATTACTTGCCGGAGTAGGAATAAATAAAGATAAGGCTGAAAGCTTAATGCCAGTTTTATCTGGTGGGGAAAAAGCAAGGATTAGGCTTCAAGTATTAGGAAACAGAGAAACAAACACATTAATATTAGATGAGCCAACTAATCATTTAGATCAATTAGCTAAGGATGCTTTAAAAGAAGCATTAAAAGAATATAAAGGAACATTGATTTTAGTTTGTCATGAAAAAGAATTTTATAAAGATTTAGTCGATAGAATAATTAATTTAGAAGAGTTTAGTACTAAAATAATTTAATAGATTGGTGGGTATAGTTATGTTAGTAATTAAAAATGTAACAAAAAAATATAAAAATGGGGCTTTAGCCAATGATAATATATCACTTACCATAAATGATGGAGAAATTTATGGCTTCATTGGTCCTAATGGAGCTGGAAAATCAACTTTAATTAAATCAATCGTTGGGCTACATTCTATAGATAGTGGAACTATAAGCTTAGATGATTTAACAATTAAAGAAAATCCTTTATTATATAAACAAAAGTTAGCATACATTCCCGATAATCCTGATTTATATGAAAATGTTAGAGCTATAAACTATCTTAACTTTATCGGTGATGTTTTTAACATTCCCAATGACAAAAGAATCAAAGATATAACCTATTATAGTGAATTATTAGAAATAAAGAATAGTTTAAACATGCCGATTAAATCTTTTTCACATGGTATGAAACAAAAATTAACTATTATTGCCGCTTTAATACATGAACCTAAATTATTAGTTATGGATGAACCATTTGTTGGTTTAGATCCTAAAAGTACACATGATTTAAAAATGTTAATGCAAAGTTTAGTAGCAAAAGGAAGTATAATTTTCTTTTCAAGTCACGTTTTAGAAGTGGTAGAAAAGTTATGTGATCATATTGGGATTATTAATGATGGTAAAATAGTATATGATGGTTCTTTTAATGAAATGAAAGAAAATAAATCATTAGAAGATTTCTTCTTGGAGTTAACGGAAAATGAATAAAATATTAAGCTTAATAAAATTAGAGTTTGAAGATTCATTTAACCGCAACACTAAAAATTATGGCATAATAGTTTTAATCATTATAGCTGGATTTACAGCAATATTATTTTCAGCGCTTATTAATTTCGCTTTTTATGCAATTTTTAATGATACAGAATATTTATATATTTATCCCGTAATATTAAGTATTGCGGTTATAGGTTTAACTTTCTTTTCAAGTATTTATAGAACTAAATCAACATTGTTTTCACCAAAAGATTTAAATAATTTAACACCACTTCCAATTAAAAAAAGTCAAATTATTATAGCTAAACTTTTATTAACATATGGCGAAGAACTAATATTTAGTTTAATTATCTTTTTACCTTGTTTAATACTTTATTCTACAGTCGATTTAGCATTTATTTTTTTAGGCTTAATATTAATTGTTACATTGCCAATGTTATCATTATTATTTGCCTTTATAATTAGTTTCATTATTCAATTATTAGTATTAAGATTTAATTTCTTAAAGCATTTAACAACAGCATTCTATATTATTTTTATAGTTGGTGTTTCCTTATTATCATTTTTAAGTAATAGCGTAGAACAAAGCAATACAGATTTAGAAAGCTTAACTTCTTTAATTGAGGCATTCCCATTTAGTCTTATTTACAAAGGCTTTATTTTACATGATGTGCTTAACATTTTACTTTATTTAGCTATTACTTTAATATCTTTAGGACTAGTTATTTTTGTTTATTCGCTATTTTATGATAAGATCTATGATGTATTAAATTATGTAGGTAAAAAAACCGAATTCAAAAATAAACAAATAAAGAGTAGTAATCCATTACTAAGTATTATGAAAAATGATTTTAAACATTTACTAAATGAACAAATGTTTTTAATTTCTGGTCTAGTTCCGATTATATTAACAGGTATTTTTACAATCGCATTTAGCTTTTCATTTAAAAATATTACAAGCGAAATAGATATATCTCCAATTGTCTTATTCATCAATTTTTTCTTTTTAGGAATGGGAACATATACAGTTTATTTAATCACATTAGAAGGTAAAAACTTTTGGATTAATAAAGTTTTACCAATTAAGCCAAAAACTTACTTAGCAGCCAAATTATTGTTAAATCAAATTATTAATGGTACCCTTATAATTAGTATAGATATAATATTGATCATAGTTAATAAATATAGCTTAACAACAAGCTTTTTCTTAGTTATAATGTCACAAATATATATATTTTTAATAGCTTTAATTGGCCTATTATGTAATCTTAAATTTCCTAAACTTGTATGGAGTAATTTTAGGCAAATTAAAAATACAATGGCTAGCTTTTTATTAGCTATTTTAGCTAGTATTAATGGATGTGTGATTTTATTTTGCTCACTATTATTATTCTTTTTAGTTTCATTAAATATAGCTATTTTAGTAACCACCTTAATAATAGCATTAGAAACAATCATCGTATTAATTATGTATAATAAATTTGCTGATAAATTATATTTAAATATTGAGGTATAAAATGAAGTGTATTGATAATGATTTTAAAGGTAATGGAATATTTATAATCAATAACAAAAAAATATTTGTTCCAGGTATACTTAAAGATGAAGACGTTGAATTAGTTAAAAATAAACATTATGAACTAGTTAAAATAATAAAGCCAAGTGAAGAACGGCAAAATGTAATTTGTCCATCTTTTTACTATTGTGGTGGATGTCAATATCTACATTTGAAATATGAGAAGGAAATAGAATTAAAAACTAAATATATTAATACATTATTTAATAAAAATAATATTAAAATTACCGCAATGGCAAATCCCTTAGGATATCGAAATAAAATTCAATATGCGATAGAAAACAAAAAAGGATTAAGCACTGGATTTTATAAAGAAGGAACTCATGATTTTATTAAAATAAATAAATGTTACCTTCATAATGATGTTTTAGATCAAATAGCTAGTTATCTTAAAACTATTTTAATTAAATATAAGATACCTGCATATGATAATAATACTAACAAAGGCATAGTTAAACATATTCTTTTAAAAGGCAATAAAGATATGTCAGAAATCTTAGTCACTTTAGTCTTAAATACCTATGTTTTACCAAAAAGAAAAGATATAGTTAAAGAATTACTAAATAAATACCCAAGCGTTAAAACAATTATAGAAAACTATAATCTAAGAAATACATCTATTATTTTAGGTGAAGAAAATAAAGTGATTTATGGTACAGGTTTTATTAAAGATGAAATTCTTAATAATAAATTTCTAGTAGGTTCAGATACTTTCTACCAGATTAATCATGACGGTGTTGAAAAACTTTATGCAAAAGCTTTAAGTGCACTAAAATTAAATAAAAACATGACTTTAGTAGATGCCTATAGTGGGGTTGGTACATTAGGTATTTTAGCTAGTTCAAGTGTAAAAAATGTTATAAGTATTGAACTTAATAAAAATTCAACTTATATTGCTAAACAAAATGCTAAATTAAATAAAATTAATAACATAAACTTTATTGCAGGAGACGCTAGTAAAGTATTATATGATTTAGCTTGCAAAAAAATAAAAATTGATGTCTTAATAATGGATCCTCCTCGCAGTGGTTCAACAAAAGCATTTATTAAATCAGTCGGATTTTTAAAGATTAAACAAGTTTTATATATTTCATGTGAACCAGAAACATTAAAAAGAGATTTAGAAGAATTTAAAAACAGCGGCTATGAAGTAAGTAGTATCGAATGTGTAGATATGTTTCCAAGAACATTTAACATTGAATCAGTCACATTGCTAGAACAAAAAAAGTGATTTTAAAAGTTGAAAAAAGAGCCAATCTATAGGAATCCCATAAAATGAATAGATGGAGTAATTATAAGTTAGACTAAGAAAATTAATATCTTTTGAGGCAATTTTTGAAATAATAAAAGCAATGGTGTTATCGTTTTAAGTAGTTACATTATTATGAAAGGTAAACTTATTGCAAAAATGTACTTATGACGAGATAGTTTGGTTTGAATTCAAATTGATATCGTGTAGTTGTCTCAAAATCGTTGTATGTCTCACATTTCATTAAGGATGGTTTATAAAAAAGAGAACAAATAGCAGAAAATAAGGAACTTATAAGGAACAAAAATGCTGATTTTTGTTCCTTATTTTGTGTGCCGGGCATGGCATTAATCTAGTAGGTGAAAGTCCTACCGTGGGTATTTACCGCCAAACGTAGTGAACCCCAAGTTATTAATAGTAAT
>CASEZJ010000002.1 GCA_949292525.1 uncultured bacterium
TAATAATAAATATAGTGAAACTTTTAAAGTACCAGAACCATACATCCTTAAAAATGGAGCTAGGATTATGTCTTTAGTTGATCCAACTAAAAAAATGAGCAAATCAGATGCTAATCCTAAGGCTTATATAACCTTACTTGATGATATAAATATTGCAAAAAAGAAAATTAAGAGTGCAGTTACTGATAGCGATGGTAATATCAAATACGATCCAATAAATAAACCTGGCATATCTAATTTATTAACGATTTATAGTGCTTTAACAAATACGTCTATTTCTGAATTAGAAACAAAATATCAAGATAGTAATTATCAAACATTCAAAGAAGATTTAGCTGATATAGTAGCTTTGTTTTTAACTAAGATTCAAAACAAGTTTAATTATTATATCAATGATAGTGAATTAGATTTAGTTCTAAATAGTGGTAGAGATTATGCATATCATTATGCATCAAGAAAAATACAAAAAGTATATCGTAAAGTTGGATTAGGAAGAAATTAAAAAAAGGCTATAACAAGGTAAAATACCTATGTTATAGCTTTTTTTATACTTGATAATATGCTATATAAAATCCAATAGCTATTAACAAAAATATAGTAGCAACAATAAGCCCTTCAACTTGAATTGGCTTCCTTTTTTCTTTTCTAATTTCTTTATAATCCGCATACGTACCTGACACTTCTTCATCTAATTTTGGTAATGGTATAAATTTTGCAACTATATATTTTACAGAATAAGATAAACCGTCAAAAGTTCCTTGATGAGCTGAAAATGATAGTGCAACCATTCCATATTCCAAAACAGCAGGTATTAAAGTTATATCTGAAGAATAACGTAATGCTTCTTTTAAATCAGAAGCTGTAAAGGGATTTCTAAAAATTAGACATAAAGCCGAAATAACTATGCCGGTAATTAAATATTTAATTAAGGCAATAATTCGTTCTTTAGTAAAAAACTTTTTCTTCATTATTTATTATTTTTCTTATCAATAGCTTCTACTTCTGCCCGATATTTTTCTAATTCTTCTGTATTACATAATACAAAATGATTAGGAACAACTTCTTTAAACGTAGGTTGTTCTTTAGAATAATCATGTTCAGCCAAAGGATTATATGTAAATCTAACTCTTTGCTTTTCATAATTAGGATCAGGCAATGGAATAGCTGAAAGAAGAGATTTTGTATATGGATGTAATGGGTGTTTAAATAATTCATCAGAATTAGCCATTTCAACCATTTTTCCAAAATACATAACACCAATACGATCAGAAAAATATTTAACAACAGACAAGTTATGAGCGATAAATAAAATTGTTAATCCTAATTTATTTCTTAAATCATTTAATAGATTTAGAACTTGAGCTTGAATTGAAACATCTAAGGCAGATATAGGCTCATCAGCTATAATCATTTCTGGATTCATAATAATAGCTCGTGCTATACCTATACGTTGACGTTGACCACCTGAAAATTCATGTGGATAACGATCAGCATGTTCTCTAACTAACCCTACAAGTTCAAGAACCTCATAAACTTTCTCTTCAATATATTTTTTGTCTTTAACACCTTGAATAACAAGGCCTTCAGATATTATATCTTTAACTGTCATACGTGGATCAAGTGAAGCTATAGGATCTTGGAAAATCATTTGAATTTTTGTTACTAATTTTTCATGTGAAGCCTTATGTTTTGCCTTTTTATATTCAGCTTTTATTTTAGCAAGTTCTTCAGGATTATTTTCAGCAGCAGCTAATTTAGGAGCATATTCTTCCTCAACGACTGCCACATTTCTCTTTATATAATCTGCATTACAATTAGCTTGATCATGTTTAGCTTTTTTAATTTCTTCTCTTTGACTAGCAATATAAGCACTAGCTTCTTCTTTTAAGGTGTTTATTTGCTTTGCATATTCTTCTTTTGTGCTATCTGGTTCACTACCATTAGCTATTTTTTCATCTCTTTGTTTTTCTAATTCTTTAATTTTTGAATTAGTTTCCTTACGTTTAGCCTTGATATTATTTTTATAATCTAAAGTACCTGCTACAATACGAGTATCTTCAAAATATACACTACCACCTGTAGCTTGATAAAGCTTTATAATAGTACGTCCTGTTGTAGTTTTACCACAACCAGATTCCCCAACCAAACCAAAAACTTCACCTTTATTAATATTAAATGAAACATGATCAACGGCTTTTAAAGTTGTATTACCTAGCTTAAAATATTGGCTTAGGTTTTCTACTTTTAATAATGGCTTATTATTTTGTTGCATTATTATTCACCATCTCTTTCATTTTCTTAATACGATTTACTAATGTTTTAGGTGGTTCAACTTTAGGTGCATCTGGATGTAATAACCAAGTTGCAGCATAATGTGTATCTGAAACCTTAAACATTGGTGGCTGCATTTCAAAATCTATTTTCATTGCATACTTATTACGAGCAGCAAATGCATCACCTTTAGGTGGATAAATCATATTAGGTGGAGTACCTGGAATTGATTCTAATTTTTCCTTAGTATCTAAATCTGGCATAGATGATAATAAAGCCCAAGTATATGGATGTTTAGGATCATAGAAAACATCTTCACTAGTACCTATTTCAACGATCTTACCAGCATACATAACCGCAATTCTATCAGCCATATTAGCTACTACACCCATATCATGAGTAATAAAGATAATTGATAAATTTCTTTCTCTTTTCAATTTGTTAATCAATTCAAGAATTTGTGATTGAATTGTAACATCAAGCGCTGTTGTAGGCTCATCACAAATTAAGATATCTGGATTAGCTGCTAGAGCTATAGCTATAACTATACGTTGACGCATACCACCTGAGAATTCAAATGGGTATTGTTTATAACGACGTTGAGGATCATTAATACCAACTTCTTCTAATAGTTTGATAGCCTTATTTTTAGCTACTTTTTTAGTTACTTTTGTAGCTACATTAGATGCCATTAATTTAAAGTAATCAATCATAGCGATAGCTTCTTTATTTAAATTACGGCTAGTATTGTTAATATACTTTTCTAAGTATTCTTCTAAATTATTATAAATTCTAAATAATTCTTTTTTAGATTGTTCCTTATCCCACACCATTTTTGGTATAACTTCCCAATTAGGTGTTTTACCTTTAGAGATAATTTTATTATATTTTTCAGTATCCTTCTTAAAACGAGTTTCTTCTTTTGCATTGTTTTTATCAATAGCAAAATATTTATCAACCGCATCAATAATACTAGATCTAAATGTATAACAAGGACTTGTACGATAAATATCTAATTTATCTATAGAATCAACAACATTTTTAACAAAAGGTTTTAATACTTTTACATATTCTTTTTTAGTAATTGTATCTAAATCCATTGCCATAATTTGTTTTAATTCTTCTAATACTTTAATACTCTTATCTACACTTTCTTTATTGCTATAATTTAAAGCTTTTTCTACTAAGCTAATAAAATTAAGCATAAATTTAGCATCAAGTTCTTTTAAAGTAATAGCATTTAATTCATTAAAATCTTTATAACTAGGTAAAGATTCACTAACAAAGGTTAAGTAATATCCTAATGAGAAGAAATTAGGTTCAACTTTATTTGCTAACTTAACTTCGGTAATGATATCTAAAACATTTTTTAGAGCTGTAACTAATTGGTCTTTATTAGCTAATTGTTTATCATTATCAATAGAAACTTCTAAATTATCAATAATATTAGCTAATGAAGATACATCAGCCATATAATATTCATTTTGAATTTTCTTATATTGCTCTTTAATATATTTAACTTCTTTTTTAGGGTTGTTTAAAGCATTTTTTTCAAGCTTAAACACAACATCATTAACATAGATCTCTAAATCTTCACAAGCTTCTTTAGCTCTTTGATATGTTTGTTCTAAAACCAAATGTTTTTCTTCAAATTGGTTAAACATTTTAGCATTTAATGCATTATTTTTCTTATCTTCTTCTGATGCATCATTATCCATATAGGCAACAGAATGTTTTAATAAACGATTAAATGCGCGTCTAGATTCTCTACGATTTGCCTTATTTTTTAAAATCATAGCTTCTGTAAGTTGTTTACCAACTCGCATGATTGGATTTAAACTAGACATTGGGTCTTGGAAAATCATGGCAATTTTATCACCACGAATTTTATGAAAATCATCTTCGCTAATTTTTAATAAATCTTTGCCATCATAGAAAATTTCACCATTTTGAACCATTGCATTACGAGCTAAAATTCCTAAAACAGCTCGCGATGTAACAGATTTACCAGAACCAGATTCACCAACTATACATAATGTTTCACCAGCATATAGATCAAAAGATATGCCACGAACTGCTTGAACATTACCATTAACAGTTCTAAAAGATATCGTTAAATTATTAACACTTAATTTCTTTTCCATTTTAATCATCAGCTCCTCTCAATGAAGGGTTGAATGCATCACGTAAACCATTACCAAACAAGTTAAATGTAATCATTAATAATGAAATAAATAGTGCTGGGAACAATATTACGTGTGGATATGTACTTAAGATATTTTTACCATTAGCAAGCATAGTACCAACAGAAGTTAATGAAGATGAATCTAGGTTAACGATACCTAAATATGTTAATGAAGATTCACTGAAAATAACACTTGGAATTACTAATACTGAAGAAGTTATTAATGTACCTAAAGCATTTGGGAAAATATGCTTAAACATTAATCTCTTATTTGAAGCACCTAAGGTACGAGCCGCTAAAACATATTCTTGATTCTTATAACGATAGAATTGCATACGCGTTGTAGCAGCAGTTCCTATCCAACCTGTTATAAAGAATGCAAGTAGCAAGGCAGGTACAACACCAACCTTCTTAGATAAATGTAATTGGAATAATGTCGTTACAACCATGAATGGCACATTACCCAAAATATCGCAAATACGTTCCATAATTAAGTCTATCTTACCGCCATAAAAGCCTTCAATAGCACCATAAATAGCACCTATAACTAGGTTTACAACAGATACACCAATAGCTAGTATGAAACTAAAACGTGCTGCAATAGCAAGTCTTGTAAAAATATCATAACCACTTGAATCAGTACCAAATACAAATGATGGTTCTTCACCATAACAATATTGGAAATAAGCATATTTAGAAACACGAACTTGCCAATTGGCTGTACCAGAAGCTTTTTTATAACGATATGAGCCATCAGCATTTAATAAATATGATGTTTGAATTATAGGTTGATTATTTTCATCATATTCTTCAACTAATGGGTTGCCTAAACGATCAATTTTATAGTAAATATTAGCATCTTCTTTAAAACTGTTTACATTAGTTTCAATATTTACTACTGGATATAATAATTGAATACCTGTTTCTTCTTCCCATTGTTCCATTCTTTCATATGTTGCATCATCAACATCTAAGAATAACATACCAAGTCCATAATAAGAATCATAACGAATATTATATGCTAATACTCTTTGGCCTTGAGCGTTATAAACATATTCCCAACTTTCTAATTTAGCAATTGGGTTTTGACCTGTTTCAAGATACATTGCATAATATTTTGCATATGTATTTTGATTGATTTGCATTGCTTTTGTTCCATCCCAAAAACCAGTTCCTTCTAACCAACTAATTTTTGGTAATATTCTATTATAATATTGTCTGTTCTTATCAAAATTGCCTTTAGTATAATCATTTCCGGCTAAAATTGGAACAAATATAGCATATAGAATTAATATACAAATAATTATAAAGGCTGCAACTGAAGCTTTATTCTTACGGAAACGAATAAATGCATCTTTAAAATAACCTATTTTCTTAGTTTCAATTTTAGTATCATGTATCGATTTGTCAGCATTAACAAATTCAAACATTGATTTTTCAACTTTAACAGTATCTTGCATTATTTCGCCCCCATTCTAATTCTAGGATCTATAAATCCATAACTTAAGTCAACTATTATACCTGCTAATAATCCTACTAAACAGTAGAAACCAGATAATAACATAAATAAATTGTATTCTGGTTGAGTACCAGTTATAGATTCAATATATAATGGACCAACACCAGGAACCCCAAAAATTTGTTCAATAATCAAAGATCCACCAATAATACCAATAAATTGGGAAATGATTGATGGGAAAATTGGAACCATTGAATTTCTCAAGGCATGTCTTGTTGTTGCTTGAGCTCTAGTTAAACCTTTAGTTCTAGCTAATAGCATAAATTCACTAGTTAAAACTTCTGTTAATTCAGCTCTAGTATAACGAGTTAGACCAGCAATTGTACCAAAAGATAATGATAATATAGCTGGTAAAGCTGATAAGAACATAGACCAACTTAAGAAATCATAACCACTTTGCATTTGTAATGGTAACCATTTCCATTTAAAACAAATAAAATATTGAACAATAAATGCATAAACATATGATGGTACTGAAATAAATACCATAACACCTGTACTAATTAAATGATCTTGCCATCTGTTTTTCTTTAAAGCGGCGAATATACCTAATCCTAAACCAATAGGAACGCTTATTAACATAGCTAAGAAGTTAATATACATAGTAAATGGTAGCTTAGACAAGAAAATATTCATAATTTCTTGGCCTTGATATTTAGCACCTTCTGCTAAACCCCAGTTACCACCAAATAAAGTCAAACGTAAAAAAATAAAATATTGCTCGATGATTGGCTTATTGTAACCAAGTAATTCACGCCTTGCTTCTAAAACGGCAGCATCTTTATTTGCAGCATCTATTGGAGCTAATGGTAGTAGTTTTACTAAGATAAAACACATAGTAATAATTACTAAAAAAGTAAATACTAAAAGTGCTAATCTTTTTAATACGTATTTAAACATAAATTACTCCTTTTCTTGATAACATAAAAATAAAAATAGGTAGATAGAGCATACACCCTATCTACATATTTTTATTGTGTTTGTAAATAAGACTAATGTTAAATTATTAGTTAATATAATCTAATGTACCGCCTTGATCAGCAACATAATCTGCCCAACCTTCATCATCATAATTATATGTATAATATTTCATTCCACCAAAGCCCATACCAAATACGTATTCTTCAGTAGCATAATTAATCTTATGACCTTTCATTTGAGCTGATGAGTCATCTAATAATGGTAACATTGTATATTGTTCAAGAACTGCGCCTTCACATGCAGCTAAAACTGCGATTCTATTTTCATAAGTTTGATCTGGACCACAATTTATTACATATGTTTTATTATCTTTATCTGTAACTACAACATCACCAGAAAGACCTTCATTAGACCAAGCTAAAGCTGAAGCAGTTAAAGTCACATTAGTTAATGTTTTTTCTGTACCAGCAATTGCTTTACCATCTCTATCGGCATCAAAAGCTTTAATTGATTCAAATGTTACAGGAACCATTACTGTATCATAATCAATACCAGTATCATATGTATATTGAGGATCTGTATAAGCACCAATTAAACCATATGGATCTAATTCAGAGCCTGACCAACCTACACCAAATAGAATATCAACTTGACCTTGTCTTAAAGCATCACCGAAACCATCACCGATTGAATAATCGAATGTGAAAGTGAATTTATCTTCAAAAGCAGTACCTTTAGCAGCTTCATTCCAACTATTAGTTAATACATCGAAACCTTTTGAATAGAAACTTGCGTTACTTGGAGCACCAACTACGATTTCAAGCTTAGAACTGCCGTCCCATGCACCAGAATCTTTTAATTTTTGAGCAGCTTCATTGAATTTAACTTTTGCTTGAGCTGTATCAACACCAGTGATTGAAGCAATAGCTTCTTCTTTAGTAGCATAACGTTTACCTTCACCAACTTGATCAGATAATCCCCAGAATTCAAGAATTACATCTTTAGCTACTTCTTCAGCACGATATGTTAAACCTTGTTCAGGATCTGAAACAATTAAATTAGAGAATAATGCTAAACCGGCATTGTTCATTGGAGAACAAGCAAGTGCGAATGCTTTTCTATCAACTGCAAATGATAATGCTTGACGGAATTCTAATGTTTTTAATGCCTTATCGCCAGTAGTTTCACCAGTTGGGTTGATTGCGATAAAGAATGTTGAAGCACCTGTTGCATAATAAGTATATGGACTTGATGAATATGTTTGCATATCTGCTTCTGTTAAGCCATAACCATCTAATTCACCATTTAAGAACATTTGTAATCTAGTTGCATCATTAACTTGATGTACAGTTCTAATTACATCTGTTTGATAATAACCTTCGCCTGGTTCTTGATCATTATAACCATACCAATTTTCATTTCTAGATAAAACTAATTCTTTATCCATTTGGAATGTTGTTAATTTATAAGGACCATATGATGAATATGTTTCTACACTAGTACCATATGAGTTACTATAAACACCATCACCACTTGTTTTTGCACATTTATTATATAATTCAATATTTACTAAGAATGTAGGAATTGAATATTTTAAGTAGAAGCCTGATAATGGTTTATCAATGATGTAGTCAATTGTATAATCATCAACAGCTTTAATACCTACATCTTCCCATTTAACTTCTGGCCAAGTGTAATCTGCAACGCAGAAATCTAATTCTTCATCTGCCATACTTTGCCACCAAGCAATTAATCTATTCCATGCAGCACTCATAGTAGGATCAGCTTTGATTTGAGCTAATGTTTTACCTTCCATGTTAGCAAATGTAGCTAATAAAGCAGATTTACCATCAGCATCTAATGCTTCATAAACTGTACCTGCACCTTCACCATAACCATCTGTAACTTTACCGCCAATATAGTTAGCAATTAAATAGCTTGCAACCATATTTGCATCATATGTAGCAGGGAAACCAATTGCAGCTCTAATTGAAGCTTCAGCATCTGGTTCTTCCTTAGTTGCAGGGCCTAATTTAAATACATATTCGCTATCTTTTGCAGAATCATAAGGATCATTTGCTATATCAGCAGCATAAACGCCTTCTTTTCCTTGATATAGATATTTTTGAGCGTTATGGATCACAAAGTTACCACTATATGCACTATCAGAACGATAGTTTTGAGCTGCTGGATCTAGTAATAATTTCATTGATTCAACAAAAGTTTCAGCAGTGATAGCTGTACCATCATCGAATTTTAAATCATCACGAATTTGAATACGCCATGCACGAGAAACATCAGTATCGCCGATACCCCAAACTTTGTCTGCACCTTTATAATTAGCCGTAACATCTTTTGGGTCATCAACTGCCATACCATTAACTAATTTATACCCTGTTTTATCTTCATTATAATCAAACTCATAGAAGCCTGATGAAGTGTAAGATAACACTAAACTGTTTGCTGTAGCAGTTTGATAAGTAAATGGGTTAAAGTTGTTAGGGAAAGTTGATGTAGCTTGATTATAAGTGTGAGTACCATCGTTTGAATAACTTGGACCTACTGGATCAACTGGATCAACCGGACCTACTGGAGGTGGAGTTACGCCACCACCATCATCATTTGTATTTTCGCAACCGGCAATTGAAACTCCGGCTACAACAGCTAAACCTAAAAAAGCTAGCTTTTTAAATAATTTCATTAAAATCTCTCCTTCCAAATAAGATTTGTCTATTATTATAACTTTTTTTTGCCTAAATGCAAGAAAAAAATTAAATTTTTTAAAAGAAAAACGCTTACTTTTGAAATAAAATAACGATATTTTTTTGCTTATAAAAATATAAAATTCACTACAAACGGTTTTAACCGAATTTTATTCAAATTATTGCTAAAATCTTTTTTTATTTAAATTTTAATTTTGTTTCTTTTAGATTTTGCCTAACTAAATTTTGTTTTGCTTTTAAGGGCTACTATCGTGTATAAGCAATTAAAAAAACATTTAACTAATTTCGCTTTTATTATACATCACTATCTTCAATTAAATTTAAAAATATCTTAGACCAATAATCACTTTAATTTTCATTATATTGTTACCTATCCAATATTAATATAAGTTTCTTCATAACCTTATTCATGTTTCAATTTATTACACAAAAGTTAATATTCAACCATTAGTTGAGCATTTTTAACTAATTAGTTAGAGTCTAAACTAATAATCGCTAGTCATTTTACGCCAAGTGTTTTAAAATATAATTATAAATTTAAATGGTGGTGATCATATGAAATACAATTTTCTTAGAACTATTAAAGAACAATTAAAAAAAATAAATGAGGCAAAATATAAAAAGGTTTATTTCTTATACATTATTAATATTATAGCGTCAGTAGGAATTCCACTATTAAATATGTTTTTAATGCGTATAGTTATCGAAAGATTAAATACTAATGATTTCTACGAATTGTTAATCATTATTCTAGGCTTTGGAATTAGTTTGATCCTAATATCTTTCATTAGTTTCTTTTGCCAAAACTTAATGCAAGTTATGTTTTTTAAACTACGTATAGTAGAATTTAAAAAGATGGGCTATATATGTAAAAATATGGATTACGAGTTAGTTGAAGATTCAAAATTTCAAACAAAAATGAGCGCAGCATATGAAGCTTTAGATTCTGATCGTAGTGGGTTTGAAGGTTTTTATTTTAATTTATTTAGTTTATCTGGCTATATAGCTAGTTTTATAGTTTATGCTATAATTCTTGCTATATTTAGCCCTTGGATTATGTTAGTTTGTTTACTATCTTATATAATTGTTTATTTAACTAATAACTACATTATTAAATTTATGGGAAAAGTAAAAAAACAAAGACAAGAGGCTTATAAACAAACTGATTATTTCTTTAAAACTTGTTTTGATTTTAATTATGGTAAGGATATTAGAATTTATGATATGGCCCCTTTAATTAAAGAAAAGTATGATAAAGGAATTATTAGTTATATAGGAGTCTTAAAACAAATAGCTAATAAACGTTTTTTACTAGGCTTAATTGAACTATTATTTTTATTATTACAAGATGGTGTTGCTTATTTTTTGGTAATTTATGCTTATTTTAAAAAAGGTATTAGTGTAGGTGAAGTTACATTTTATCTAAATTTGGTTGTTGCTTTATCCCAAGCTTTTAGAAGTTTTACTGATGAAATGATTTCTACGACTAATAATTTAAAACTTTCAAGTGAATATTTTACTTTTTTAAGCGAATCTAATTTTTATACTAAGGGTGGTAATTTAGATGCTTTACCTAAAACCGAAACATTAGAGATTGAATTTAAAAATGTAAGTTTTAAATATCCTAATACTGATAAATATGTTATTAAAAATTTAAACTTTAAAATTAATAAGGGTGAAAAACTAGCAATAGTTGGGGAAAACGGGGCTGGTAAATCAACAATTATAAAATTAATTACCGGTCTATTTAAACCAACTAGTGGACAAATTTTAATCAATGGAATAGATATTTTAGAATTTAATTCTGTGGAATATAGGAAAATGTTTGGGGTGGTTTTTCAAGAAGTTAATGTTTATTCTGGTTCAATAATTGAAAATGTTTGTGGGACTGATAAGAGTATTGAAAATATAAATAGAGCTAAAGAATGTTTAAAGGGAGTTGGACTTGATAAAAAGATTGAAACATTACCTAATAAATATAACACCGAACTTTCAAAACTATTTCATGATGATGGTATAGAATTATCTGGTGGGGAACAACAAAAACTAGCAATCGCAAGAGCTCTTTATTTAGATGCTAATATGGTTATTTTAGATGAACCAACATCAGCCTTAGATGCTTTAGCTGAAGCTAATATCTATGAGCAATTTCAAAGCCTTGTTAACAATAAAACAGCCATCTATATTTCCCACCGTCTTTCTTCGACTAAGTTTTGTGATCATATAGCACTATTTTCTAAAGATGGACTATTAGAATATGGAAATCACAATGAATTAATGGCTAAAGGTGGCCGTTATTTTGAAATGTTTACTCTACAAGGTAAATATTACGATGGAGGTGACGAAAATGTCTAAAACTCGTTTCCCAATGCTAAAATTATTTATTTTAATAGTTAAAGTAAAACCTAGTTTCTTAATTGTATCTTTTTTAAAAAGTATAGTTATGGCTCTTATAACTTTATTAAGCGCTTCTTCTTTAAGTGTTTTATTAACTTATTTAGAGAATAATTCTTATCAAGAAGCTGTTGTAGCTGGTCTAGTTCTTGTTTTATTAATCGTTTTACTAGATTTCTTTAATAAATTAGTAAACCGATTCAAAGAATATAAAGATCGTGAAGTTAATGATGCTATCTTAGAATATATAAGTTTACATATGACTAAGATTAGTTATGAACATTTAGAAAGTGCAAATTATCAAGAAATTAAAGAAAGAGCTAAATATGCCATAACCTCTCAAGGGGCGATTTATAGTTTTGTTTCTATTATTTCATCTTTAATTAGTAATACTATTACTGCTTTAACGCTAATTACAACACTAGCTTTGTTAGAGCCTTTAATTATTTTAATTTTAGTAATAGGTATTATCATTATCTTTTTATTAACTTTACTTTCTATTTCTTTACAAATAAAACAAAGTAAAGAGCTGATACCTTTGAATAGACGTTTTAGTTATTATTTTGAAAATCTTTTAAATAAAAGATGTCAAAAAGATTTCCGTTTCTATAATATAGGTGATTATTTCGTTGATCAATTTAATTGTTTTTGTGATTTAACGTATAAAAGTTTACTTAAAAATATGAAAAAAATAGGATTAAATGCTGCCGCAACAGGTGCTATTTCTTATTTAGAAACAGCTGTTTTATATATCGTTATAACTTATAAAACAGTTGTCAACAAACTTTCGATAGCTAATTTTAGTTTACAAATTTCGGCTTCTACGACTTTAGCATCGACTTTTACCTCATTATTGCAAAATGTTTTTGAATTAATTACTATTGCTAATTACATTGAACCAATTATGCATATTATAGATACAAAAACAGAAAATACAGATGGTCTAAGTTTAACAAAAATAGAAAAGATTGAGTTTAGACATGTTTATTTTAAATATCCTAATACAGACCATTTAATTTTAGAAGATGTTTCGTTTAAAATTAACGGAAAAGAAAAAATATCTATTGTTGGTTTAAATGGGGCTGGAAAAACAACTATTATTAAATTATTATGTCGTTTTTATGAACCAACTAAAGGAGAAATTTTACTTAATGGTATAAATGTTAAAGAATATAATATTAAAAAATACCGTAAAGAAATAACAACGGTATTCCAAGATTACAAATTATTAAATGTTTCGCTTAAAGAAAACATATTATTAAATTTAAATAATAATATTAATCTTTCTCCTTATTTAAAGGAAATAGGAATTGATGAAGTTATTTCTAAATTACCATATGGTATAAATTCTGTTTATGGCAAAGAATTCAGTGATGATGGTATTGAATTATCTGGTGGTGAACAACAAAAAATAGCAATTGCTAGAGCACTTGTTAAGGATTCTAGTTTATTAATTTTAGATGAACCAACATCAGCTTTAGATCCTGAAAGTGAAGCTAATATTTATGAAAACTTTAACCAAATGGTCTTAAATAAAATGACAATTTATGTTTCTCATCGTATGTCTTCTTCTAAGTTCTGTGACAAAATATTAGTAATAGATAATGGTAAGGTCGCTGATTTTTGTTCTCATAACGAATTAATGAAGAAAAAAGATGGACTTTATTATAAACTATTTATGCTACAAGCCAATAACTATAAGGAATAATTTTAAATCTATCCGTTATATTAATAATATGACTGATTTTTAAGCACTTAAAAAGGTGCATTATTTGCACCTTACTTCCTAACTCTTATAACTTCTGTATAGGCCATTATGAATGGTCCTACCCCTTTAGCATCATTTTCTACAACTGGTTCACTAATATAATAAGCAAATGTTCCGTCTCTTCTACGGTTATTTTCTGGTCCTAATCCGGCAACTAAACAGATACCTCCTAAATTTAGATCGCCGTCTTCTTTAATTGTTAGATATTTATTACATATACCATCAAATATAGCTAAACCAATCTTTTGATATCTATCAGGTAATACTCTTAATCTTACACCTTTTAATATAGCATAAGCTACCATTGCTGAACCACTGGTTTCTAAATAATTACCTTCTTTATTACCTTTATCTATTACTTGATAGAACATATTACTATCTTTATCTAAATATTTTAAGATACCATCAATTGCTTCTTTAAATAATGTTTTATAATATGCATAATCTTCATATATTTGTTCATCCATATATCCTAAAACATCAACTAAAGAAACCATATGCCAACCTGTTGCTCTTAACCAAAAATTCTTAGATAAACCAGTTTCTTTATCACACCAGAATGATTCTCTTGAAGAATCATAGCCATGATAATGAAGACCTTTTTTAGGATTAAACATTAAATTTCTAACATTTTGATATTGTTTTTTTATATCTGCATAATTCTTATAGCCGTTAAATTCAGTTTCATAACGCATATAAAAAACTTGCATCATATATAATCCATCTAACCAAACTTGGTTTGGATAAATTAATTTATGCCAAAAACTACCTTCTTTAGTACGTGGATGAGTTAAAATTTGACTATATGATAAATCAATAGCTTTCTTATATTTTTCTTCTTTAAAATATTTATATAAATCAAATAAAACTCTTGATTCTGCTACATCATCTGTAGAATATTTTTCTTTATCATAACCTAAAATTGAACCATCTTCAGCCACATAATAATCAACATAATTCTTAACGAAATCTAAATATTTTTTATCCCCTGTAACTTCATATAAAGAAATAAGTGAATTCATCATACAGCCATCAATATAATTCCAATGTGGTTTTTTACCTTGTCTTATTTGTTCAATGTTCCACAAAGGTTCATTTGGTTTAGATGTCATTAACTTTTTAATATAATTGTCAACTGCTTGCATATATCCTCCTTAAACGTTTTTAATTTCTTCTAAAGAAATTGCACCTTCTCTAAGCATTATTATATCATATTTTGTTAAATCTACAACACTAGAAGGAAGATGACTTGAAACATTTATTTTTGGATATATTTTAGCTACTTTATCTTTATATAATTGATTAATTATTGCATAATCATCTAAACTTGTCTGCCCACTTTCATTAACACTAGTAACAAACATAGGTCCATTTTCTTTTAATATATTGATAGCTAAATCGAGGTTTGGTATTCTAACTCCAATTGTCTTTAAACCTGTAAGCTTTGCGGTTTTTTCTTTAGCATTTAATATTACAGTTAATGGTCCTGGCATATATTTATTAATAATACGTTTAGCTCTAGCATCTACAATAGCTATTTCTTCAATTTGTTCTAGGTCAGCACATAATATAGCTAATGGTTTTGACTTTGGCCTTTTCTTTATATTATAGATTAAATCTATACCTTCTTTATCATCTAATGTTGTGCCTAAACCATAGACTGTATCAGTAGGAAAAATAATTAATTTATTCATCAAAACCACCACCTATATATATAAATGTCATTCGGTCTTTGCCTTCTAAATCTTTAATTGTTTCTACTTTAGCTGTTGGAAAATTAATTTTAGCTAAATCTTCAATCTCTTTCTTTTTATCGTAACCATGTTCAAAACAAATCATAGCGCGATCTTTTAAATAATTTTTAGCATTTTCTAAAATGATTCTATAAAATTTAAGACCATCACTACCGCCAAATAAAGCGATATTTGGTTCATTATCTTTAACTAATGAATCAACATTTTCATCTTCTGGTATATAAGGTGGATTAGATACTAAAATATCATATTTTTTTGTTAATGGTTCTAACATATCACCTTCTAAGAATGTGATATCTACACCTAATTTATTAGCATTTTCTTTAGCTATAGCTAAGGCTTTACTAGATATATCTGTAGCTGTTACATGTAGATGTGATTCTTCTTTAGCTAAAGATATAGCTATCGCACCTGAACCTGTACCTATATCTACGACATCTAGATCTTGACCTTTAAAAAAAGTGTCGTAACGATATAAAATGTTTTCTACTAATTCTTCTGTTTCAAAACGAGGAATTAAAACATCTTCATTAACAATAAAATCATAGCCATAAAAAGTAGTATAGCCTACTAAATATTGGATTGGCTTGTTATGATTTAGATAAAGATCAAATAGGGAATTAAATTTATTAATATCTTCATCAGAAATTTCTTCATTTAATTTGTTAAAAAGAGTAGTTGCATCACATTTTAATACATCTTCAAGTAAAAAGATAACTGCACTTTCTTCTTTAAGGACAGTTATAGCTTCTTCTTGTTTTATTTTAATAAATTTGGCTAGTTTCATTATAAACTAGCCTCTAATTTAGCTTTTTGATCAGCATTTATTAATTCATTTATCACTAAATCTAATTTGCCTTCCATTATGACATCTAAACGGTTAAGCGTAAAGCCTATTCGATGATCAGTAACCCTGTTTTGTGGGTAGTTATAAGTTCTAATCTTTTCGCTACGTTCACCATGACCAACTAAAGATTTTCTTGTATTACCCTCTTGTTCTTCTTTTTCAGCTAGCATTTGATTATAAATTCTAGTTTTTAATAATTGAATTGCGGCAGCTTTATTTTCATGTTGTGAACGATGAATTTGACAAGCCACTGCTATACCTGTTGGGATATGCGTAACTCTGACTGCACTATAAGTTGTGTTTACCCCTTGACCACCAGGTCCTGATGAACAGAATGTATCGATACGGCAATCATTCATGTCTAATTCAAAATCTATTTCCTCAGCTTCTGGCATAACTAAAACAGTTGCGATACTAGTATGAATTCGACCTTGAGATTCAGTTTGAGGTACTCTTTGGACTCTGTGACCACCTGATTCATATTTTAAAAATGAATAAGCACCTTCACCTTTAACCATAAATTGGATTGATGAATAACCACCCATTTCACTATAAATGGCATCTAAAACTTCTATTTTCCAACCTTTTGATTCAGCGTATTTTGAATACATTCTATAAAGGTCACCGGCAAAAATATTAGCTTCATCACCACCTACAGCTCCTCTAATTTCCATAATAACATTTTTATCATCATTAGGATCTTTAGGTAATAGTAAGACTTTAATTTCTTCTTCTATTTCCTCTATTCTTTTATTAGCCGCATCATATTCTTCTTCTGCTAAAGCTCTAATTTCTTCATCATCTTCTTTTTTCATTTCCTTTAAATCATCTAAAGAAGACAACAATTTTTTCTCTTCACGATATAAAGATACAACTCTTTCAAGCCCTCTAGCTTCTTTTGCATAATTAGTAACTAATTTAATGTTCATAACAACTTCAGGGTCTTGCATCAATTGTTGTAATTCGTCATATCTTTTTTCCATTAATTCTAAACGATCATTCATACATACACCTACTAATCCATTTTATCTGTAAAGCTTGAAAAGGCGCCATTAAATAATAAAGGAATACCATTTTCTTCAGTCGTTTGACCACTTCTATTTTTAGAAATAATCAAATCAGCCTCACCTTTTCTAGCTGATTGTTTATTATATACTTCTTCACGATACAAGAACATAACTATATCTGCATCTTGTTCGATTGTACCTGAATCACGCAAATCGGCCATCATCGGTCTCTTATCATCACGTTTTTCAACTGCTCTTGATAATTGTGATAAAGCTAAAACTGGAATATTTAACTCTAAAGCCATCAATTTTAAAGCCCTAGAGATTCTAGATACATCTTCAACAATTGATCTAGATTGGCCTTCTGAATTGATTAATTGTAAATAATCAATAACGACAAAGTCTAAGCCATCTAATTCTTTTAATTGTCTAGCTACTGATTTTATTTTAGCTACAGTAATACTAGATTCATCACTGAAATAAATATTTAAATTATTTAACCGTGTACAAGCACTTTGGATTCTGACCCATTCAGGTTCTTTTAAAAAACCAGTTTTGATGCTTTTTAAACTTATTTTACTGTCACAAGCAATCATTCTTTCTACTAATTGTTCTTTAGGCATTTCTAAAGAAAAAATAGCACAAGTGGCTTTCCCACCTTTATTTTTAGTAGCTATATTAGCAGCTAAATTTAAGGCCATAGCGGACTTTCCCATAGCAGGACGAGCAGCTAAAATTATTAATTGACCAGGTTGAAAACCTAAAGTATATTTATCAAGTCCATGAAAACCCGTCTTTAAACCAATAACATTTTCTTTTTGTTTTGACATTATTTCGGTTTTTTCTAATACTACACCAGTAACATCTTTGATGTTTGTAAATGAACCTATTTTTCTTCTTTTAGAAAGTTCAAATACGCTTTTTTCCATATCTTCAAGAAAATCATCCGTTTTTGCTTTAGGATTATAACCTTGTTCAGTTAAAACTTGTAATAATTTTAAAGCATCTCTTCTTAAACTAGCTTCTTCAATAAACTTTATGTAGCTATCAGCATTATAAGGAGAATACGCTTCATCGGCTAAAGAAGATAAATATTCATATCCCCCTGCTTTTGTTAAATTGTTTTTATTTTCTAAATCACTAATTAAAGTTGTAATATCAATACTAACTTGCCTACGATATAAATCAACCATTGAACTGAAAATTATCTTATTACGAGGATCATAAAAATCTTTTTCAAACAACCTACCTTCAACTTTACTTAAAATAGTATAGTCTAATAAAATAGATCCTAGTAGGCCAATTTCAGCCTCAACATTTTGAGGAATAATAATATTGTTTTGCATTTTAACAACCTACAACATTAATTTGGAAGGTAGCTTGAATGTCTTTATCTAAATTAATAACCCCTTGATAAATACCAATTGCGTTAATATCAGCAGGTAATTCTAATTTTCTTTTATCTAAATGAATACCATTTTGAGCCTCAAATTCATCAACTACTTGTTTTGATGTAACATGACCAAATAATTTACCATCTGCACCTTGCTTAATGTAGATAGTAACAGTTTTATTTTCAATTTCTGATTTTAATTGTAATAATAAATTTCTTCTATTTTCTCTATCTATTTCTTCTTGACGCTTATTTTCCTCTAATTTTTTTAAGTTTTGATCATTTAAGATAATAGCGTCTTTATTATTAATTAAGAAATTACCATAACCATTATTAACTTCAATAATATCATCTTTTTTGCCTTTTCCTTTAACATCTTTTAATAAAATAACTTTCATTGTACCTTCTCCTTCTACAACTTCATAATCTCTTTTAATAATACTTACTAACCATTCTTTAATTTCTGATAGTGATTTACCATTTATTTGACAAGCCGCAGCTTGTAAGTGGCCACCACCACCCATTTCTTCCATAATAATCTGAACATTAACATTTTCTAAGCTACGAGCTGAAATACCGATTTCATCATTGTTTAAACGCGCGATAGTAAAGCTTGCCTCTACGCCTTCTATTGTTAATAAACGATCTGAAATTTTAGCTAAAATAGTTCGATCATCAAACTTTTTATCGATAACAGTAATCGCAAATCTATTTAAAACGATATCCGTATTAACAACAGCTTCTGAAATTATTTTTTCCGATTCATATGAATCTCTTAAGATCATTTTAACTTTAACCATATCAGCCCCATATTCTTTTAAAGTTGAAGCAACTTCAAAAGTTCTATATCCCGTCCGATAAGTAAAGTAGTTTGTATCTACAACCATACCAGCAAGCATGATAGTAGCTTCTAAAGGTGTAATAGTTGTATTAGCAGTAAACATAAACATCTCTGTTATTAATTCAACGGTAGATGAAGAATATGTCTCTACATAACTCATTTCAACATTTGAGAAATCAACATCTCCAACACGATGATGATCTATTACTGCTACATGATTTGCGTTATTAATAAGTGATTTAAACATTACTAAATTAGGAGACTGGGTATCACAAACTAATAATAATGTGTTAGAGTTTAAATAACTTAAAGCTCTATCTTCATCAATTATAATATCACTATATTCAGCACTATCTTCAATTAACATGTTATAAGCCTTCTTAGCTGTAACATCTAATTTATCTTGACTTAACGCGATTTTTGCGTTTGTATTAAATGTTTTAATTAGTCTATATGCAGCTAGTATAGCCCCTAATGCATCGCAATCAGCCATATCATGCGCCATAATTAAAACTTTTTCATATGTCTCAGCTAATTCCCTTAAAGAGTTGGTTTGCATTCTAACCGCAACTAAGGTGTTTTTCTCTAAAGCATTAACTTGACCACCAACATACTGAATCTTAGCACCTTGAATATTAACAACGGCTTGATCGCCACCTCTTTTTTCGGCTAATTCAACCGCATTTAAAGCTAAATCACCCACTTCATTAGGTTTTAGATCATAGGAAGCTATACCGATACTAATTGTTGTTTTTAACCTACTAGCTTTAGATACAGTTCTAATCTTATCTAAAATAGAGAACTTATCTTCTACCATTTTTAATAATTCTTCTCTATCAGTTATAACTAAAATTCGATCATCATCTAAAATTTGGAAAAAACAATTATAAGAACTAGCCCAATTAGCTATTTCGCCTAATATTTGACCACTTATATTTGTTTTATCTTGTAAATCATAACGTCGTAGGCTTTCTTCTAAATTATCAACTATTATTATTCCAATCGCAATATTGCGATTGATATATCTAGTTTTTAATTCTGTTTCTCTTGTTATATCAAAGAAATATAAAATTCTGTTTTCCTTTTTCGCATTAAATTCATAAGTTGAATTATTATCATTTAACACAAAATTAGTTTCATCACTAAGTAAAAACCTTTGTAAATCAGGGCTAATGTCATTTACAGAGACATCTTTTAATGATTTTTTTAAACATTTTTGTGCATAATCATTAAACCACTTAATATTGAAATCCTTATCATAAATCATGATACCAATTGGTAAAGTTTGAAACGCCATATCGCCAGCAGCATTAATGTGATATGTAGTGTCTGCCCATACTTCAATTTGGGTTTTTAATTTTTTTATTTCTTTTAGTTTCTTATGATATAAATAAATAAATATAATTACAAAAGCAATAAAAATAGTTAATATAGCACAAATCAAATAAATAGTTTTAACTACATTATTCTTCTCTAAACTATAAAAATACCAAAATAGACTTGACCCACCTAAGGTCAATATTGCTAATAAAACAAAATACATCGGTTAATCACCTCGCTTAATTATATCAATTTCTACTATCTTTTACAATTAAAAGGCTAATTTTAGGCAAAGAAAAAAGGTATAAATAATTATACCTCACTATTCTTTAACAAATGGTAATAAAGCCATATGACGTGCTCTCTTAATAGCTATAGCTAATTTTCTTTGATATTTAGCACTAGTACCAGTAACACGACGTGGAAGAATTTTACCTCTTTCAGTTATGAATTTTTTTAATAATTCAACATCTTTAAAATCGATATGTTCAATTTTATTTTTAGTGAAGTAACATTCTTTTTTTCTAGGGCGACGAACATAATCGCGTTTTTCACCTTTATTTTGCATAATTATTCTCCTTTCTAAAATGGTAAATCATCATCATCGACATTAAGTGAAATGTCATCTTCATTATTGTTATAACTTGGTGCTTGATATGTAGGTGCCTGATAATTATTATTAGGCATAGGTTGATTAAAAGTACCATTACCTACTAATTCGTTATTATTTTGTCTAGGGGTTAAATTTTCAACTTGATCACAAATAATATCAGTAACATAACGATTTGAACCATCTTGAGCTTGATATGTACGAGTTTGTAATCTACCTTCAACAGCTAACATATAACCTTTTTTTACATAACGACTAATAAATTCAGCTTGATTTCTAAAAGCTGTACAATTAAAGAAATCAGCTTGTCTTGTTCCGCTTGCATCTCTAGTTTGTCTATCAACAGCTAAAGAAAAAGACAATACGGCAACACCAGTAGATGAATAACGAATTTCTGGATCTTTTGTAATCCTTCCTGTTAAAAACACTCTATTCATTATTATTCACCATCTTTAACAACAATACTACGAATGATGTTTTCATTATAACCAACAATACGGTTAAATTCTTCAACAGCCTTAGGTGTAGCTTCAACTAACATCCATACGTAATAACCTTTACGCATTTTTTGAATTTCGTACGCTAACTCTCTAAGACCCCATTCTTTAACTTCTAAAACTTTAGAGTCATTATCAGTAAAGATTTTACTTACATTATTAACTTCACTTTTAATAACTTCTTGTTCTAGATTTGAACGAAGAATAAACATAACTTCATATTTTTTCATTTACTTTACCTCCTTATGGTCTATTGGCCTAATAGCAAATTAGGCAAGGGCGTTAATTAACGCGTTAGTAATTATATAATATATATATTAAAAATACAAGAATTATTTTTATAAAAAAGAGGCCGAAGCCTCTTCAATTATTCAAGTATATAACATTGTGCATTTGGTGATTCAATATTAAAAACAGTCTCATTTTCTAACTTATTAGGAACCTTATCTTGGCTTAATTTCATACAATAAAAATGGTATTTTTCACCAATTATTAAATCATCTACATTAGTCACATTTTTAGCATAACGAATATATACTACCCCACTAACATCGCCTTTAAAACATTCATCAATTGTTATTTTATAATAGTCAAATGAAGTTAATAAAATACCACTATAGTTCTCAACATTACTCATAGTTAACTCATCTACTTCAGCCGTAAAGTGAAAATCAGCTGTTTCTTCTAATTCTTCTGATTCTAAACCATCAAATACAGTTTCTATATGATATGTACAGCTACAAAGCATTAAAAATATTAATATCGTAAAACTTATTAATGTTTTTTTCATTTTTTTAGCCCCCTCATTTAATTTATTTTTCGTTGAATTTGTAGTGCTATTCAACTGCATTTTCCCCCAACGATTGAATTCACTACATTAACTACATTTTTAGCATAACAAATATGCACTACCACGCTAACATCACCTTAAAACATTCATCATTATTGCTTTATAATAAGCAAACGAAGTTTAAAATACCCCTATTAGGTTCTTACTCATAGTTAACTCATCTACTTCAACGTTTCTTCCATCAAATACAGCTTCTATATGATTGTATAGCTACAAAATATTAAAATATCTTAAAACTTACTAAAATTTCTTAAACATTATTCTACGCCTTTTTTAATGTAGATAAGATTAAGAATTACTGTTATAACAGTTACTACAATAATAAGTAATATTGGTATAATTAGTGCCACTATAAGAAAGCCAAGTAGACCAGAATCTACATCACCAGTATTACTTAATAATACTAAAAAACAACAATCTATTGCAGTTAAAGAAAGAACAACGCTTGATAAGAAAATATTAAGTGATTTCATTTTTTTACCTCCTCGTATAATAGAATTTTGTTTGATTCAACCACATAATATCATTATTTCTTATAACAGTCAAGTTGTGCTGTAAACGCTTTAAATGGTTATTTCAGCACCATTTTCAAACATTATACCCTGTTTTCACCAAAATTTTAAGCAAAAAAATACATTTTACCCTCTTTAACAACCTATTTTTACCAATATTATTTTTAATAACAAAAAAGGTTGTCTAAACAACCCCATTGCCATTCGTATCACTACAAATTGATTTCTTTTCCTCCCCATGGTTTTTCATCAGGAAGTTCATTAATAGTATCAATAACTATTCCATCATCTCTTTTTACTTGTGACATAATGTTAATAGTTAATATACATATTAATGAAATAATAAAAATTGAAAATTTATTAATCAATTCTCTCACCAGTTTCATTTTAATCATTTTAAAATCAATGTCAAATTAGCACTTTCTTAAAATGTGGTAAAAAAGATTATAAAAAACCATAATATAGATTAAAAAACCAAAAATAATGGTAGATTATCTAAACTTTAATAATTAAAAAATATTTTCTAAAATTCTATATACTGTAGGATCAGTATAAAACATTAAATCAGGATTATTGATTTTTATTTCTTTTTTTAAATAAGAAATCATTATATTTAAAATCTTCTTATTTTCAACTGTTAAATTAGAACTATTTTCTATTTCTTTAATTAATATATTAAACATTGTTTTATTAGTTACATAATAAACTAACAATAAAAACATATTATTTATTAAACCATTATTATCTTTATCTTCTATTTCTATATATTTTAATATATCTTCATATTTTTTTAATTCCATACAGGCAACAAAATAATATATTTTAGTTCGGTAATACAAATTAAAGTCTTGTTCTTTCCGGCTTAAATATAAAAGTTGATTATATGATTCAATATAAACTTGTTGATTTTCACCTAGCATATTTAATGCGAAGTAATATGAGATATTAGCATCCATTAAGCGATTATAATTAGATGTTGATGCAAAAATGTTTCGACTTTTTTCTATAAAATATAACATCAAATCATAATTATTTTCTTTGTATAATCTACTAGCTATACAGCGATATATTAAACCTTTTAAACTAACATGTACATTGTTTATTTCTTTTAATAATTTATTATATGACAAACTTTTTTTATCAGCTAGTAATATAGAGATAAGTAAATATATTTCTTTAAAACCAGGGCCAAAATAACCATTATCATATTTACTAAGTGATTTAAATTCATCTATATATTGATAAGCTAATTCATGAGGACAACCAGTTAGTTTTAAAAGTAATAATAACATTTCAAAGATTGGTTTTAAATAATTATTTTCACTTATACAATTTTTAATTTCTGCCTCATGTTTTTTTATATTATTACTACGATAATAAAAATCGATTATAAAGTCGTTAATTAATTTGTCATATATTTCATATTTATCTAATGATAAATGAGAAATTTGAAAATAATCTTCTAGTTTTAAAATTATATTTTTAGCATTATCAGTCGTAGTTTTATCTAATCTTTGATAAGTCATATAAGGAATTTTTAATTCTTTAAATATAGATTCCTTTGTCTTTAGGTCTTCTTTTATTAATATATCAAAAAAGTTTTTTGCATAACTATTACTATTAAAATATGGCTCTATTTCTAGTATTTTAATCATTTTCTTCTCCCTTTTTATATTCATTTAAATATGGAATATAATTATTCAATGCTAATCCTATTTCATAACCAAGAATTAACGATTTAAAGCTTTTTAAATCTATTTTAGCAAAATTATTTGTTGTTATAGTTTTATTTAAAACATCATTTATGTCATCTACCCTAAACACTAAACTATTATCAACAACAAAGCTTGTGACATCACTAATAGTGAAGATTATCGGCTTTTCATTTAGTTTTTTGGGGTCTATTGTGATAAGCTTATCTTTTTTAACTAAAAAATCAGAAAATATGTAAAAATAATATTCATCAAAGAAACAAAATATGTTTTCCTTATTATTAGTCACATTAACTGTATATAAAAAATTATAATTCAAGTAATTAGTAAAATGTGATCTAATAAATATAATTAATGCTTTATTATAAGACTTACGATATAACAAAAATAAAATTGGAATAAAATAAATAATTAACGCACTAACTATAGTTATTAAGATAATAGCTAACAATCTATAATTAACAATAAATAATAAAACACTAATAAGCAATAAAATAACGATTATACCTATAGGAAACCCTAAATATGAATTAAATTCATAGCCTAGATAACCTTTTAAAAAGGTATTATCTCTTTCATCTAATAAATATCCTTTTTTTATTTTCTTCAGGCAATTTATAAATTTAATCAATATACTCACCATCAAACTGAACGATGAAATAAAAGTTTCTATCTTTAAATTTATTATTTAACAAACTTAATATTTCGTTTTCTGTTAATTTTGTTTCATGAGGTAAAACGATGTCAAACAAAATGTTTGTATGGGTATTACCAATAACTACTCTAAAATCATGAAAACTTAATTTTAAAGGAGTTAATAATTCAGCTACTTCCGCTTTTAGGCTATTTACATATGCATTATCATTTTCTATAGGGTCCATATGAATTGTTAATTCTAAACCATACTTTTGATTTATATCTCGTTCAATATTATCAATTTGATCATGGGCTTCCATAATATTTTCATTAGCTGAAACTTCAACATGTACAGTCATAAATCTTTTATTAGGTCCATACATATGACACCTCATATCATGAATTCCTAAAACACAAGGATAAGTTAAAATATCTTTAACAACATTTTGAATAAATTCATGATTAGGGTTTATTCCGATTAAAGGATCTGAGGTTTCTTTAATCATTTTAATACCTGAAATTAAGACAAATAATCCTACAGCTATACCAAATACACCGTCTAAAGAAAAAGGCATATTAGGAACGAAATATATAACTAAACTGCTTATAAATATTACACTTGTTGATAAAACATCATTTAAGGAATCTTGACTTGAAGCAATTAAAGAAACTGAATTAATTGTTTTACCCATTTTGCGGTAAAAATAACCTTGCCACAATTTAACTAAAATAGCTAAACCTAATATCACTAATGTAATAACTTCTATATCTGTTTTATTATTATTAATAATAGCTTCAATTGAATCTTTTAAAACTTGGATTCCGAAAACGATAATCACAACACTTACAATTAAACCAGCAATATATTCAAAACGCTCATGACCATATGGGTGTTCCTTATCGGCTGGTTTTGCGGCTATTTTAAAGCCTAATAAATTTATTCCTGATGATGCCATATCCGATAAATTATTAAAACTATCACCAATTATAGCTACTGAATTAGCGATAAATCCCACTATTAATTTGCCTAAAAACAATAACAAATTAGATATTATTCCAACTATACTAGCTAGTTTGCCATGGGCATTACGAACAGAAGGATTATCAAGTTCTTGATAATCCTTAATAAATATTTTTCTTAAAAAATTAACCATTATAAAGCCTCGTTATTTTAAAGTAACAAAATATTCTAATTCTTGCCACTCATTATTAATCTTACGTAAAATTGTGAATTTTACATCATCACCCTTTAATAATAAGCTTAGTTCATAACTAACATCTTGGTTACGAGAAATTTCTTTATCATTAAATTTATAAATAACATCGCCAACTTGTAAACCGCCTTCAGCAAGTTCATCATTTGAAGTAGCATTATAAGCATTACCACCTTCGACGATTTCAACTATGACTACACCTTGATTCATCGTACCTGGAATCTTATCAGCATCGTCGCGATTAAGTGTAGCATTAATAGTTGTAACAGTAATACCAAGAGTTGGTCTATCAATAGCTTCATGGGTGCTTTCAATATCGCCAATTACATCTTTTAATGTCCATACTGGTATAGCATAGCCCATACCTTCTATAGGAATGATTTCATTTTCTTCCTCTATTATAGTGTTTTTACGGGCATTGATTCCTAAAAGTTTACCTGTAATACTGAATAAAGCACCACCACTATTACCAGGATTAATAGCTGCTGTATGCATAATTTCACTTAAACTTATTTTAGCAACATTACCGACACTAACATAATTATAATTCTCTAAATCTAAAGGTGTACCAATAGCTATACAATAATTACCAACAGTTGGTAGTGATAATTCTCCTTCCATAATATTAACAGAACTTAAATCATATTCATTTAGTTTAGCATCAAATGATAAAATAGCTACGTCGTTTGAAGCATCACTACCAATAGGATCAGCTTCTATATAATTATCATCACCTAAATAAATGTAATAATTTGGGTTTCTGCCATTTTCAATATTAATAACATGTTCATTAGTAACAACATAACACATAACATCTTTTGTTTCTTCCGTTGCTGCTTGACCGGTTTTTTTATCTAACATTCGATATATCACACCACTACCTATTGATGCTACTTTTTGGCCAAAGCTTTCATATTCTACATAAACAGCTACACAAGCACTATCTACCTCTTCTGCTGTTTTTGTAATATTAGTTTGAATTAATTCATAAGTGGTATCATCAGTAAATACTTGCCCTATTGTAGCCTTAGGATCATTAATATTTAATGAACAACCTACTAATATTAAAATTAATAATAGTGATGAAAATAATATTCCTAATTTTTTCTTCATACTTACTCCAATCTAAACAATTTAATTGTATTAGCTTCTAAAATTTTATCTAATTCAACTATGTTTATTTTCTTAATTTTACTTATTTCTTCCATAATATATCGTAAATAACTAGGCTCATTTCTTTTTCCCCTATTAGGCATAGGAGCTAAATAAGGACTATCCGTTTCAATTAACATTCTATCTAGTGGCACAAATTCTGCCACTTCCTTAGGTACTCTAGCATTTTTAAAGGTTACCGGGCCACCTAAAGAAATATAAAAATTAAGCTTTAAAAATAACTTAGCCATTTCAACACTACCACTATAACAATGCATTACCCCATAACAATCAGGATATTCCTTTAAAGTGTTATAAGTCTCTAAAATAGCATCACGTGAATGAACGATGATCGGCAATTTATATTTAATACTTAATTCAATTTGATATCTAAACGCTTTAATTTGCTCATCTTTATAAGTCGTATCATAATGAAAATCTAGACCACATTCCCCAATCGCATAAACTTGATGTTCTTTAATGAAATTTTCCAGTTCATTTATTTTAGCCAGATAATTTTCATCAACCTCGCTAGGATGAACCCCAGCAGTAGGATATAGGTAATGTGGATATTTTAAAGCTAAATTATAAGCTTGTTCATTTGTTTCTTTTGAAAAACCAACTAATAAAAGCTTATTAACTTTATTTTCTTTAGCTCTAAGTATTACACTTTCTTGTTCATTATTAAAACTTTTTTCAAAAATATGACAATGTGAATCAATCAAAATATCACCTCATACGTCATATTATAATACGTTTAGTATTAAAAATCATCAATTTTTAAAACCTATCTTACAAATCCTTAATTTCGTTAAATAACTCCTTATTATTATCTATATTAACCTTAGTACCTATTACACATACTACACCTGTTTCTAATACTTCTTTAAAACAACTAGCCAATTCTTTAATATCTAAAAGTTCACAATCAATTATTTCTTTTCTAATTTTATCTAAATCAGCCTTACTTTCCTTTTTTAAATAAGAAAATAAAGCTTTCTCGCCCTTAAATTTATTATGTAAAGGTAAATCCAAATTACTAAAAACACCAATTTTAAAGTTTAATAACTCCTCTTTTGTTAATTGAAGATTTGTAATAAACCTTGTTATATTTTTATATATATCTAAAGTTTCTTTAATATGAGGATCACAATAGCTACAAAAGCCAATTAATCCCTCATAACTTAAACTAACATATACACCGTATGCTCCACCTTTAACTCGAACTTCTGGCCATAAATAATTATAATTAAGAATACCAGCAAGAACATAAAGGGCTCCGTTATAATCTTTTTTATATGAGCTTGCTAAAGAAACATAATTGACATTAAAACTTGATTTAAAGGCTTCATTTATATTATTACTATTAAAAACTAATTCACTAAAATAGGTGTTTTCTTTTAATGAGTTATAATAGTTTAAAATAGTTTTAATATTTATATCATTATTTATAGCTTCACTTATAAAATGACTAACAAATCTTTTTTTATTAAATACTAATTTATAAACCCTTTCTAGATTTTTTATTACATCATCATTAAACTTATTTAAAATTTCTTTTAGAAAAAAATTATACCTTAAACCACTAATTAAATCATTTAAATAATATGCTTTATTTAAATGTGAACAAGCTCTAACTAAGCTTAAAACATTAGCCCTATCAGCAACACCATACTCTGTATCAACTTTAACTTCATTCAATTTTTCTTTAATCCTTTTTTTGTCAATAAATAGTGTATTAAAACACACTTCTTTTATTAATTCATTAGCTTTAAATAAATTATTAGTAGTTGTGCTAAACCTAACTATTAAATATGGTTTGGCCTCTAATTTACGAGAAACAAGATTAGTAATAGTAAATGAAATCCCTCCGGTTAGTTTTAAAACCATTTGGTTAAATTCTTTATAAGTGTAGTTAGTAGTATCAATGTTAGTTAATAATTTAGTTAATGCAGATAAATATAATATATCTTCCTTATTTAAATTACTAATATCAAATAAATACATAAAATAATTAATACCATTAGTAAAATAATTACTATAAGTAATAAAATCATTATATTTAGTAAAACTTAGTTCTTCTGATTCATAATTTAAATCTTCTTTTTTTAATTTTGGTAAACTGTTTATTGCTTCTGTTGTATCTGCTGTTTCCTGATATTTTAATAAATTAGCATTCAATTTAATTAAAGACTCAAGTTCATAATCACTTAAATTTTTTTTAAATTGTTTTAATTTAATTTTAGTTTCTTCCTCTTCTTGTTTGTTTAAATCTAAAATTGGACTTAAAGAAACATAGGATTTATGATTATTATTTAAAATATATTTAGTTAAAACAGCTTCAAAATAACCATTATTAATATCATTAGTTAATTCTTTATAATATTTTAAAACCTCAAGTCCTGAAAAAGGATCATTATCATCATATAAAAAAGATGAAAAGCTAGCTAATATAACATTGAGTCCGCGCGGTGTTTGACCAAACATAGCCTCTCTTAATTTAAATTCATTAAATTTCATTAATGTTTTAATTTCTTCATGAGGTAAACCATTATTAATATAAAAGCTAAGCTCTTCGTTTATTAAATTAATAAACTTTTCTTCATTTTCTAAATTAGAATTAGTTAAAACAATATTAACTAAAGGTTGTAATAAATCGGTAGTTAAAGACACACTAACATCTTCAGCTAATTTTAAATCAATTATTTTCTTTGTAATTGGAGCTCCAGGAGTTTGAAATAAAACAGCTAATATTAAACCTAAAGCTATAATAGCTTTTTGATCATTATTACAAACAACATTATAAGATAAAAAAGTTTTATCTTTTAAATTTTTCTTATCACTAACACTATAATTTTTAGCTAAATATAGCGGTTTTTCAAAAGGCTCTTGATAAGCTATTTTAGTGTTAAAATCACTATATTCATATTTTGTTAAATAAGTATCTAGATAATAAAGTCTCTCTTCCATATCACAATTGCCATAAATATATATATAAGCATTTGATGGATGATAATACTTTTTATGAAAATCTATAAATCGCTCATAACTAAGCTTGACAATCTCTTTCGGATCACCACCAGAATCAAACCGATAAGCTGTATCAGGATATAGAGATTTCATAATATTAGATAATAAAACTTGTTCTGGCTCTGAAAAAGCCCCCTTCATTTCATTATACACAACACCGTTATATTTAATGTCATCTGTCTTTTTGTTTATTTCATAATGCCAACCTTCTTGATAAAAGATTTCTTTATTTTGATAAATTAAAGGATTAAAAACCGCATCAAGATATACATCAGTTAAATTTTTAAAATCTTGTAAATTTTGACTAGCACAAGGATAAATTGTTTTATCAGGATATGTTATAGCATTTAAAAAAGTGTTTAATGAACTTTTCACTAACTCAATAAATGGGTCTTTAACCCTATATTTACTAGAACCACATAAAACGCTATGTTCTAAAATATGAGTTAGGCCACTATCATCAATAGGTGGGGTTCTAAACCCAATTGTAAACACCTTATTATTATCATCATTACTGATAAGACATATTTTAGCTTTAGTTTTATTATGAATATATAGACTAACTTCAAAATTAATTTCTTTTATAAATTTTGAACTAATCTTTTGATATTTTTCCACTTACATCATCTCACAACTTTATTAAACTTAGGATTAAAATCTAATGGTATATAACCTAATTTGGTATTAAAATCACTAATAGAAATATAACTAATATTTAAATTAGGATACGTTTTATAGTATAAGCTACCATTATTTAAATCATAAACAACACTATAAATCGTATAATCATAAGGACTAATATCTTTATCTTTTACCGTGACATTAGAATGATCAGTAACCATAACTAATCCCTTAGGAAAAGCCACATTAGACAAAGCATTAAACATGCTTGTTACGCCATAATTTGTACCTTCACCTTTATCTAAATATTTCTTTAAAAACGCAAGTCTAATAAAACGACTAGGGGAAGAAAAATCACCAGGTAACCCAACAAGACCATTACCAGAATAAGTTTGTTTTAAAGAAATATCACAAATGTTTAGATCATCGTAATCTTCATTTCTTAAATTCATATAATTACTTAAATTAGTTAAATGATAATTATATTCTGGACTATTAGTTAAAATACCTAAATTATTTTGATATACTTTTAACCCATCTTTTGTATATTCAACAACAACACTACTAACCTTATCACTAAAAATAAAATGAAGGGTTGGCGTACTACCAAGTAAAGGCTTAGAAATTAAAGAAATTTTATTCTTAATAGTATCTATAACCTCACTAACATCCTTACAACTTGAAAGTATATGAACTATTAAATAAGCCGCCTGAACAGGGTAAGTACCACTTTTAACTACATCTAAAAAATGAGCATACCCTCTAAAATAAAGTTGTGCACCCACAAGCCCATGTTCATTAACACCATCATATAAAGCCATAGTTGGAGCTAAAACATTAGTACCTATTCCTAGTACTTTATATTTTGATAAATAACTATTTTCTTCTTCTAAATTGTTTTCATACTGTGATCCAACAACATAATATTTATAATTACGAGGTATATAAATAATACCTGTACCTTCCGTTATACGATTGAAATCTAAATTCCTACCAAAAAAATATTTATTATCATTAGTATAATTAGTTATTGCACTACACATAAAAACACCTCCAATGTTGGTTTTATTATAACATATTAGAACACAAAATAACAAAACATTAAATCGTAACAATTTATCATTACATTATATTTAATTATATGTTAAAATAATTTAAAAGAAGTGTAAGAGTAACCAATTCTTACATTTATTATTACAGGAGGGAATTAACAATGAAAAAAACAGTATTACTTATATTTTTATTTGTTTTAGCATTATCTTCATGTAATTCTAATGATTCTGAAAATGATAATGTAGGCCTTATTAATATCAATAATATAACAATTCCAAGTGGTGAATATAATAACTATAACTACACTAACACAATTTATACCGATCAAGAAAATAATGTAATAACTAGTGGTTATGCTTCTTATTTTTATACTTTTTATGAATTCGATAAAACTGTAATAGTAAAAATGACTAATTATATAGGTGCTTTCTTAGATCCAGGTCAAGAAAAAATGTTTACTATGACTTATGACGATAAGTTCTTTCTTACACGGGAAGAAATGGTAGATATAGCGCTTAACAAATATTATGCTCCTTCATTTGGCTATGAAGCAAACATGCCACAAAAAGATTCGTTTTTATATGATTGGTGCATAAACAGTGTTGAATATCCAAAAGACTCTTTACGAGGTATTTTTGAAGGGCATTCTTCTGTAAAATATGTTAATGAATATGACAAACCTGTTATAGTAAGTTATAATTCATGTAATGATTTTAAATTATATTTGGTAGAATGTTATAAAATTAATCAAGATAACAAAATTGAATTTGTAGAATTGTCTTATGCTTTTGATCAAATCGATATGCCTTTATCAAGATTTTTAGCTGGTGATTCAATTGGTAATTATTACAATATAGATGAAAATGAAATTGTTCTATAATTAAAAAGGTTAAATCTAATTTTATAGGTTTAACCTTTTTATATACCTAAATCATTAGAATATTTATTTTGTAAATGCCAACATAATTAAATCACATATTATAAATTTAGGAGGAGTATTTCTACTCCTCAATTTTATAGATATTATTTTTACATATTGACCAAATTGTTTTACAAATATTATCTACCTCTTGGTCTTTATTACGCCACCAATTCATAACCCAAATTCGGTAAATATGCCAGCCTCTACTTTCCATATATTTTCGTCTTGAATAATCTCTTTCTTTAACACTAATAATTTTATTAAATAATAATGTATCAAATTCAATTCCTAATATATATTTATCATCTTGTTTAATAGCTAACGCAATACTATATTTACCTATTCCTACATTAGCTAAAACATTAAAGCCTCGTCTTCTTATTTCTTGATAAACATCAGCAACTAAAGCTTGTTCTTTATTTTGGAAAGTCATATTACTATTTCTTAATGAATATAGAGTTGCTTTAGCTGCTTTGGCATCATTATTAGAAACTGCAAAACAATATTCTAAATATTTCTTTAAATATCTTGGCCCACTATTTGTAGTTTGTTCTATTTTTAAATCATATGGGTAAATAGACGTTACAACTATTACTTTTTCTTTAGCCCTTGTAATTGCAACATTTAGTCTGTTTTCTCCACCCTTTTGATTAAGCCAACCAAAATTATGAACTAATTTTCCATATTCATTTTTAGCATAGCCTATTGAAAAGATAATTATATCTCTTTCATCACCTTGAACATTTTCAATGTTTTTAACAAATAAACCTATATCTTCGCCATTATTTGTTCTTTGATACTCATTTTTAACCAAAGAAGCAAACTCACTGTCTTTACTACATTCTAAATCAATAACATCTTCAATCAAATCACGTTGTTGACTATTAAATGTTATAATACCTATCGTTTCATTATGTTCACGTTTATTTAATATTTCTTTTAAAATATTAGTAACTTTAATCGCTTCAGGGCGATTAGATCTATTAATCCAAAGCCCATTATCTATCTTATGGACTGTAATAGCTTCATAAGGTTTATCAGTCGTATTAGGTGAAATATATAAATCATCATCATAAAAAGCATAATTAGAAAACGAAATCAATTCTTGATAGCGACTACGATAATGAAAATTAAGAACTAATGGTGGTAAAATTTTATATTTAGCAAGTTCTAATAAACTTTCTTCTTCTAACGCAATATTATCTTCATCATATTCATCAAATTCATAATCAAGGCGGCCTGAACCTAGACTTGAAGGTCTAAGTTGTTTACTATCTCCCGCAACAACTAACTTTTTAGCTCTAAATATAGTAGGTATACTCTTCTCTATATATAACTGACTTGCTTCATCGAATATAACTAAATCAAAAGACTTTTGATAAAGTGGGAATACCTCTGAGACAACTTCAGGAGTCATAAGCCAAATCTTAATGTTTTCATCAAATAAAGTATAATATTTATTTAAAAATCTACTTAAGTTATACTTTCTTTTAGCTGAAACTATATTATGGTTCATCTCATCCCATTTATCGCTTTGTTTAATATTTAATATTCCTTTTAGTAGTTTGTTATATACTAAATTTAAAACCACATCTTTTTTCTTTTCATATAACCCATCTAATGATTTATATAACTCATTATAGTTATGAATATCAGCTAAAACATCTGCCTTATTTTGCTCTTTACTAGTAATAAAATTATATAAGATATAATCTAATAATTTATTATTAGCTTCTAATATATTATGTTCTACATTTTTAATTATTATTCTTAGCGCATCTAAATAATATATATTATTCTTATTTAGACTATTATACATCTTTTTCCCATCAACAAAATTTAAATAATCATCTATATCTAAAACATCAATATTATTATTAATTAAATTATTTCTAATCTTCTTATTAACTGTAATAAAATATCTTTTGGCATAATTATTAATTGCTTTTTCAACTTTACCTTTAAATAATTTAGCTAAACCTTTTTTCTTGTTATAATTGGTAATAACCTTCACTATTTCTCGAGCTTCAAGTCTAACATTAATTAAATCATAATCTGATAAGTCTTCTTTTAAATATGAAATAAAACTGTTTTCATATTTTTTATATAATAAGACTTTATTTAAAAATCCTACATCTTTAAATCTATCATAACTATCTTTAACATCCTGATATGATAATTTAGTAAAATTAAAACTACTTAAATTATTATTTAAAGCTTCATAAATAATTTTATCCCCTGGTTTATCTAAATTAAAGCCTGAAGATTCTAAATATAATTGACTTAAAGGAACATTATAATCACCTTTTTTATAAAATGTATTTTCAATTCCTTTAAATTTTTCAATTATATCATTTATTTTATTATTTATATCATTTAATTCTACTTCACTACTTGTTAAAAATAAAATATCTTCTTCACTAAGCATTTTAACTAAAGAACTATAAAAAGCATCCTTATCATTAATATCATCAATTTGCATAGCAAATTTATTTAATATTCCTAGTCTTGAATAAACAACATCTAATGCCGCCTTTTTTTCAGACACTAGCAAAACACTTTTATTGTTTAATACAAAATTAGTAACTAAACTTGTGATTGTTTGACTTTTACCAGTACCTGGTGGACCTTCAACTACAACCGCATCTTTTAAATTAATATTTTTAATAACTTCTTCTTGGGAACTATTTAATTCACCTACATAATCTAAGTTATATTCTTTAACATCTGTACTGAAATCAGCATTTTCATTAGCTAATAATTTATTTAAATTTTTAGTAATTATATTAGTTTGTAATATTTGTTCAAAATCTTTTTGTAAAACTGTTGAATATGATGAAAATCTTGTTAATATAGCATATGATTCAATAGAAAAATCACCAACTCGGTAATATTTTAAACTATCTGCGTTAACTGAAACAAATGGTTCTAAATTTTTATGAACAGCATAAAAGTGAATTCCTTCTTCAGCATAAAAATCTATTAAGTTGTTCATAAAATTAGCTAAATTGACATCTTCTATGATCGTATTAGGCAAACTTTTATTCACGTCATTAAATTTATAATTAGCTAAAATTAAATGTGAATTGTAACATATCTCTCTCTTACTATCTAATTTAAGCCTAATATAATCTATTCCTTTTTCTATGTTTATAGGAAATAAAGCTAGAGGAGCATGAATATAAAAATCATCAGCTATTTTCCCCTTAATAAAAGGATAACCAACATATAAATCCATAATACCTTTATCACGATATGTTTTAGACACATCTCGATAAACAGAATTAAATAATTTAAATGTTTCGCTACTGTTAGATGTGATTTTAAAGGTTTTACCTCGAAAAATTAAATCAAAAGGATCGTTTAATGATGAATTTAAATCATAAGAAGCAGCTGGTAATTTAGGTAAATAAAGCATTCTATTGCGTTTATTTATTTCTACTAGTTTTTTTTCTAATTCTTTAATCGTATTTTTTACATTTTCACTTAAATCAAGGTAATTAGATTTATTATTAATAATAGACTTAATAATAACTAAAAACTCATCTTGATAACGATAATCGATTTTAACAAGTTTATTTAATTCTTCTTTTGTTAAAGGCTTATTAACTACTAAAGTATCTATTTCTTTATCAGTTATTACTACCGGTTTATCTTTAGACTTACTTTCAGCCCTTAATTTAGCTCGTTTTCTTAACAATTCATCTTTTAATAAAATATCGATATTCACTTTATCACATCCAATCTTCTTAGTAATATTTTACCACAATATAGTTATTAACAAAAGAATGTTTAAAAATAAAAAAGCTGTATTCCAGCTTTTAAATTTCCATAAAATCTAAAACTTTTAATCCTAAATCTTGGCAAAATTTTTCGATTTGTTTAACGTTGTCATTATATAAATTATTAATGTTATGGGCATCAGAACCAATAATTATTTTTAAATTAGGATATGTTTTAGCTATATTCCAAAACTCTTTTCTAGGATATAACCATTCATTAGAAAAACCATACTTTAAAGAATTAGCTATACCATTACAATTAACTTCTAAATAAATTCCTAAATCACTAGCTGTTTGACATATTTGTTTAGTTACAGCTTCGCAGTGTTTATCAAAAACATGTTCACCTTTTTCATTTTTATAGTTAAAATAAAATAAATCTGGATGTACTAAACATTTATATAAACCTGTTTCCATAGCCTGACAAGCAATTTTCGCATATTGATAAATGGTTTTATAATTAACATCATCATAGCTGTTTTTTTGAATACCATCAACATCTAAAAAATAGTGAATTCCTAAATTTAAATAATCTAAATTAGCTTTTAAACCAATATAATACTCTTCATGACCAGGAATATATTCACATTCTAAGCCCCGGTAAATTTTAATTTTATCACCATATTTACTAATAGCCTCATCTAAAGAAGGTAAATAAATGTTATAATAATCTTCTAAAGTCATATTACGTTGTAACCAATTATTTATATATTCTTCTTCACTCATAAATTCTCTAGGCACAGGACTATGATCAGACATACCAAGTTCTTTAAAGCCAAGTTCAATGGCTTTTTTAACATAATCTTCTGTCATTCCTTCAGCATGGTTACATAATTTAGTGTGCGTATGATAATTTGCTTTTAACATTATTCTTCCTCAATATTTAAAAAATCATCATATGTTAAAAATTTTTTGTTAACATCATCTTTAAAATTAATAACTTTTAAATATAATAAACTATCATCTTCTATACCTGGTAAATGGAGAATATCTATAACCTCACATTCCATTTTAACCTTAGCTTCTTTAACAACATATACTCCGTTTAATTTTTCTAAATAATGTTGATTAAATTTAGGGAATTCGCTACTATGGGTTTCTCCAAAATGTTTAGCGATCATGATTTGTCCTTTACTTAAAGCTGATACCCCAACTTTGTCACCTTTTATAATTTTCTTAGCTGTATCAGATTGTTTACCTAACAACATTAAAATTTTGTCATAATCACACATCATACTCCAAGCACAAGTCATAGCCGCAAAATCTTTGTTTTTATATGATGTTATAACGTTTGCTCCCATTTCAAAAGCTTTTAATTCAGCCATTTTTTCTACCTCCTTATATATTTATTTTCCTTTTGTTCATAATAATAATCTATACTGTTTAATTTAGTGTTTATTTCTTCTTTATTTAGATCTAAATCTTCACATAATTCGTCTAAATTAGAATAATTATCTCTTAATTTAGTGTTGATATAAGATAAAAGAATATTCGGATCTGTAATCATTTTATACCTCTTACATATTACTAAAACTTACTTTTTTACTAACAACATATGGGGTAGGATTATAATCATAACGCGAAGATATTGTTCCTCCACCAGTTATATTACCAAACATTTCACCAAAACCACCATAATAATTTAAATATTCTTGAAAATCATTATAATGATTATAGGTATAAAACACATACTTTTCGTTAATATCTGTAATTTCAGCATAATATTTATCCCATCTAGTATAAACTAATCTAGCGGCTCCTCTTGTGATTACCTTACCATCATTATAGATAACAGAAGGATAACTAGGATCACAATCAGTACCTGTTGTTCCAAAATCTATTTCATAATATTTAAGTTCGCCACTTCCACCATCTATGTTAGGTAATTCTGGTTCATAAGGATATCTTGAAGTATCACCACTAAAGTAAGAATTATTTAACCTTAAATATTCTCCCCATTTATTTCTACTAGGATTACCACTTTTTTCTTCAATATAATTAGCAGGTACATCACCAAATGCTAATAAGTAAGCAGCAACCTCATCTAAACTAATATAGGCTCCACCTTCATATATAGTTGTAACAACATTACCTTCTACATCTTTAATTTGCCAACCTTTACCATCATCAACATAGGCTTCGTCACTATTTCTTAAATATGTGTCACCTTCTTTAGGTTGGTTTTTAGCTATAGTAGGTTCTTGATTTGGCATTCCTAAAACGCCTGACATAAAGCCATGTTTTGTTCTATAATAAGAATCTAGGTAAGAATCAGCAACTTCATAATTAGCATAAAATTCACTTTCGCTCATATTTAAATATGGATCTTGTTCTTTATATAAAACTGCATATAATGTTGTGTTTTTTGTGATTTTAGTTGTAAAAGAAAATTCTTCACCTTCTACCTCAAGTGACCAATATAAAAAGTCTTCACCTGGATCTTTAGGTTTTTTTACTGTTTCATTTTCTTTAACTTTAGTATTACAATATACTTCATCTTTATACATAAAATTAACTTCATAATATTTTATGTCTTCTTTTTTATCTACACATGATGTTAAAGCTAATATTAATAATATTATTAAAACTACTATTTTTTTCATAATGTCATCACATCCATCCTTGAAATTATACCATTATATAATAGTACTTTTCTATAGTTTAGCATAAAAAAACCTAAATTATTTAGATATATTACCTAAAGGTAGTTCATTTGCTAATTTAAAAACTTCTCACGTTAATTCTTTAAAATAGGTTAGAGAAATACTCGATAAACTTGGTGTATCTCTTATCAAACCTAACAAAGTTATTTTAAACTTAAAACTACTAAAAAATATCAAAATTCACTTTTACAATTAACCAAATTTAACTAAATAGTTGACTGATATTTAGCTTAGTGTTTGCAAAAAGAAAATTTAACCGATTTTATTTTCTAAATTTCACCGATTTTGTTTGCCGAATTTAACCGATTATATTATAATAAACTCAGAAAAGGTGATGAAATAATGGTTAAGATAGTGAATAAAACAAAATATAAAAAAAGAATTTTAGATGAAATACTTGAAAAAAATTAAAATCGTTTGGAGCGGTTTGTATCGAAGGTCCTAAATGGTGTGGTAAAACATGGTTAGCTTCTTATCATGCCAAATGCGATTTTTTAGTTGGTGATCCTAAAAATAATTTTCAAAATAAAAAGTTGGCTGAAATTAATCCTTCATATGTTCTAAATAGTGCTAAGCCATTACTAATCGATGAATGGCAAGAAGTTCCTGCATTATGGGATGCCGTTAGATATGAAGTAGACCGTTTAGGAACTAAAGGGAATTTTATTTTAACCGGTTCCTCAACACCAATATATAAAGGAATTTTACATAGTGGGGCGGGTAGAATTGGCAAAATTAGAATGAGAACAATGTCGCTATATGAATCTGGTGATTCTAGCGGAATGATATCATTAAAAGATATATGTTTAAATAAAGATTTTAAAATGATATATACTGGTGAAATAACCCTTGTAGATCTTGCTAAATATATCATTAGAGGTGGATTCCCTGGATGTATTAATATGGAAACTAATGAAGCATTAACTGTTATTTCTTCTTACATTGAATCTATATTAAATAATGATGTTTTTAAATTAGATTTTAAAAAATATAATTTAAATAAATTAAAACTTCTCTTAAAATCATTAGCTAGAAATGAATCAACTACTGTAACAATAAGAAAACTAGCTGATGATATACTTGATATTAGCGAAAAAAAGATAGATACCGATACCATATCTGTATATTTAAATTTACTAAATAGACTTTTTATTTTAGATAATCAGGAACCATATTCAATAAATATTAGATCATCTTTAAGGGTTAAGCAAGCTTTAAAATATCATTTTTGTGACCCATCTATCACATCTGCAATATTGAATCTAACACCAAATAAATTAATTAATGATCTAGAAACTTTTGGCTTTTTATTTGAAGCATTATGTGAACGTGATTTAAAGATTTATGCCGAGTCATTTAATGCTAAATTGTTTCATTATCAAGATTATGACGGTAATGAACTAGATGCCATAATAGAGTTAGAAGATGGTAATTACTGTGCTTTTGAAATTAAATTAGGTGCTAATCAAATAGATAAGGCCGCAAAAAATCTAATTAAAATTAAAAATAAAATAATTAAAAATGGCGGAACTGCCCCAAATATACTATGTATAATATGTGGATTAACTAATGTGGCTTATAAAAGGGATGACGGAGTTTTTGTATTACCAATAACAGCATTAAAAAATTAATAAATTCATTAACTTTAGTTAAATAATAATTGCATTAGCTTCTATTATTTCTACATCTTTATATTCACATAGTTATTTTAATATTGCTTTAATTCTATGTTTTTAGATGAACACAACATTTGCAATTAAATCTAGTGTGTGATAAACTACTATCATCATTTGCTTTATTTGCCAAATGATACCTCCGTTATATTTTTAATTTTGGTTGTCAGCCTTATTAATTATATAACGGATTCTTTTATATAACAAAGCAAGAAGCTATTTCTAGTCCTACACGCATAGCATGTGGCTTCACTTCACTGCATAATAAAAAGTTGGTCTCAAAAAAAACCAACTTTTTATTATGTATTAATAACGCATTATATAATGTTCAATTTCCCAAGGTGTAACTTGTCTTCTATATTGATCCCATTCAATGTTTTTAGCTTGAACAAGTTTTTCACAAACATGTTCTCCCATAGCATTTTTAATGACATCATCTTTTAAGAATTCTTTAACAGCTTCATGTAAATTAGCAGGTAAACTATAAACACCTATTTTAGCTCTTTCTTCATCATTCATGGCAAATAAATTATCATATATAGGTGGATAATTCTTACAATTACCTTTAATACCATCTAAACCAGCCGCTAATATAGCTGATATTGCTAAATATGGATTAGCTGTAACATCTACACTTCTAACTTCTGTTCTAGTTTTTAGGCCTCTAGCTGCAGGAATACGAATCATGGTTGATCTATTAGAGTCAGACCATGAAATATAACATGGGGCTTCAAATCCTGGAACAATACGTTTATAACTATTTACAGTTGGATTAGTGATTAGACAGAATCCTTTAGCATGATCTAGGATACCTGAGATCCATTTATTACATAATTCTGACAAACCATTTGGAGTGGTTTCATCATAAAATGCATTCTTACCATCATCTTTAACTAAAGAACAATTAGAGTGCATACCAGAACCATTTATTCCATAAATAGGTTTTGGCATAAATGTAGCATGTAAACCATGGCGTTTAGCCACATTTTTAACTACAATTTTAAACGTTTGAACGTTATCACAAGCTTCAAGTGCACTATCAAATCTAAAATTAATTTCATGTTGACTCATACTAACTTCATGATGAGCAGCCTCAATAACAAAGCCAATTCTTTGTAATTCAGCAACTATATCACGACGACAATCTTCAGCACAGTCAATTGGTGATAAATCAAAATAGCCACCATTATCATTAAATTCTAAGGTTGGTTTACCATTCGCATCTAACTTAAATAAGAAAAACTCAGGTTCTAAGCCAACATTAAAAGCTTTAAATCCCATTTCACGCATCTTAGCTAAGTTTCTCTTTAAAATCCCTCTAGGATCACCTTCAAACGGCACATGTTTTCCATTCTTACCAGGACGATAAACATCACATATAAATCTAGCAACCTTGCCATATGAGTTATTCTCCCAATTTAGAACTAAAAATGTGTTAAGATCTGGATGTAGGAACATATCAGCTTCATAAATTCTTACAAAACCTTCGATTGATGAACCATCAAACATGACATTGTTGTCAAGTGCATCTTCAAGTCTAGTAATCGGAATTTCTACATTCTTAACAATTCCCATAATATCAGTAAATTGCATACGAATATAATGGACATCTTCTTCTTTACAGATCTTTCTAATATCTTCTTTAGTGTAGCTTTTCATTTCTTCTCCTTATTTTTTTCATTTAAAAAGGTCACAAAAAAACTTTTGCGACCTTGCTAAACAAATTATTAATTATAGGCACCATTGCCGTAATTAATAATATCAAAACTATTAAATGTTGTCAATTAAGAATTTAAGTTGTTAAAGGAATTCTACCAATTTCTTCATTATTTATTTTTATAATATATTCTGTAGTATTATTTTCAATCGTTACTAATTTAGGATCACCAACAAACATATGGTTTAGATCTACAGGTTGACTATAAATAACATATTCTTCATTAGTCATATTGTTTATGCACCATTTTACCATATTAATAATACCTGTTTTGTTAATTTCATTTTCAGTAATATCAACAACAATAATATTAATCGTATCCGTATCAATATTGATCTTACATTCAATTTTATAAGCATTGTCAGAAACTTTCTTATATAAAGCAATCTCTACATTAGAAACAGCATTAGTTGCATAACCTTTAGCCACTAACATTGCTGCTTCAAGTTGTGAATCAGCCGAAGCCACAAAATGGATATGAGATACATTAGATAATTTTCCCTCTGAATTACCATCATATTCGAATCCAATTAAATTGCCATTTTCATCTATACTAATATTAGTTTCAGATAAATCCAGTGTTATTAATTTTGGTACTTTTCCTAAAGTTGTTTCATTATCTATGTTAAAACAATCTTCTCTATATCCATAATTACTACTAGTATCATCTTCTTTTTTTGGTAAAGTATTTAATGAAATATTATATGTGAACACTACATCAATACTATTTCCCCCAATGGTAGTAACTATAGCATAATCTTCTGAATTAAATACAACGTTCGCATTTAACAAATTACCATTTTCATCTTCTAGTTGTTTGCCCGTATAATAATCTATAACTGGTAAATTTTGAGTAAAATCACTTCCATCAGAATTTTTAGCAAAAACTATAATGTTATAAAAATTTATACAATCACCAGCATAGGAATGAATATCATAATTAGAAAAATCCAGCTTAACTTCTAGTTGATAAATTTGTTCGTTATTTTGTTCACATGATGCTTTTTTATATAAATTAAAGCTTAAAATGTTAGCATCTTCCATCGCTACACGTCTATTTTCAGCAGGGTTATTTAAGTCATCTATCTCCATATCAGCTAAAGTATAAGTTGAACCACTACCTGTAGCATGCAAACCAGCAGACTTTAACAAATCCTTTTGATTAGATGGACTTAATTCAACACTTAATTTACCACTACCAGTAATATAAGCTGATGTAGCTGCATAAACGCCTAATGGTATAGCAATCATCAATAAAATAGATATTGATAATAAAGTGAATAATGTCGTTATTAAGCGCAATTTTCTATGCATTATTATCACTACCCTTTCTTTTTTTTACAATATACATACCTATATTTATGTTCTTAGTATCTTGATTATAAGTAATTGGTTTTACATTTTTAGTATTAACATTCATGTAAATAGTAAGTGGTTTTTGATACTTTTTATAATACTCAAGTGCTAGTTCATAAGTAGATTTAGGATGTGCAGGTCTTACATATTTAGTTTTTTCTTCTGGTTCTTCGGTTAAAATCATAATTAATTCCCAAGTTAAATAAATTAGCATAATAATACATGGTATAATTATTAAACAAATAATACCAATTCTAGAAACGACAAATCCAATAATACTATTTAGTGTTGGGCTTAATACTTTACCTACACCCAAAACAAAATCATAAGGTACATAAAAAGAATCGTCGTTTTGATTACTAGTACCTTTAGTTAAATATGAATAATTTCCTTCCTCATCTATTTTAATATCGATAATTTCATGTATCCAAATTGGCTTTTTTGACATATCTAAATCTTTAATATCTTTATCATAATTACTTACATCACGATAAAAAGCTATTACATCACCAATTTGGTAACTATCTTCTTTTTTTATAGAAACGATATCACCAACATACATCTCACTTGCTTCCATACTTTTAGACTGAATTATTCCAAGTCTAACCCCCAAAATATTAGCATGAGTAGATAATGTAATAATTGCACAAACAATAGAAAAAATTAAAACAATAAGAAAAAGGAGGTCTAGTATCATATTTAAAACAAATGATAAGGTTTTATTTTCTGATAATTTCATTTGTTAAGACCTCCTTTATTCTATTTTAAATTTAATTTTTACCTACGACATTTAAATTCATTTCTAATGAGAAATTAGAGTTAGTAATCGCTGCACCATAGTTACCATTATAAGTGATCGTAACTGTTAAGGTGATTGATGTTTGGTTAGTGTCGTTTGAAGCTCCTATAGTTAATGCACCATCATTATAACCATCACCTGTAATTTCACAACTAAAATTTTCTTTATCAGCTAAAGTTACACTTAAATCACCTGTTAAAGTGGTCGAATTGTCTGTATAATCATTTGTAATGATTACGGTAAAAGATTTTGATTTATCCTCATCTGTTTCTGCATAAGTATATGAAGGTAAATTCACAGTCTTTGTTGCATAAGCTTGTGACTCATCATCTTCATCATTAGTAGCAAATTTTATAGTTTGTGATCCACTATCACCAAAATCAAATTTAACAGTAGCTAAAATATCAGTTGTTGCTGTAACTGATAATTTACCATCATTACCTGTAATTTTAGCTGCTGTAGCCGCCCAAATACCAACACATAATACAACTAATACTAAAGCCATTGCAGTTAGTGTTGAAAATAATCTAAATTTTCTTCTCATTGTTTAAATATCCCCTTTCCTAAATTTTCTTCTCATTGTTTAAATATCCCCTTTCTTTTACACAAGAATTATACCCCCCCCGGTATACTTTTGTCAAGCGTTTTCATGGCTCAACAAAGCCAAAAAGCGCTTTTAGTTTTTATTGGAATTTCACCATTATTTTTATGGTAAAAATAAATAATTCAATAAAGTATACATGTCTTAATATTACCTTTAAGCCTATAAAAAACACTAAAATAGTATAATTGCTAATCCATCAACTTACTATTTTAGTGCTAATATTTTTTATATGGCTAAACTCCCAATTTTTTAACTGTTATAAATACTCCAAGCATTACCATCAAAGATGAAATGAATCTCATCAGAATACATTGAGGCAATATAATTTGTTGTAGAATCAAATAATTTATATCTTAAATTTATAATATCTCCTGCTTTATATCCTTCTGTAGGAAGTTTAAAATTGCGTTCTTCAACTAATTGTTCAACTCCATCAATTTCAACTATTAAAGAATCATAATTAAATGTTGCTACTGCTTTAGTATCTTCATATGTAGTTGTTAAAGTCATGGTTCTTCTAGCTGGGTATCCGCTACTATAATTATATTTCATTGAAACCAAATATAATGTTCCGGCTTCATCTACTACGTTATCACCATCAAAGGTTGTATTTGAATAACTACTAGTATTAGTGATACTACTAATTTCTTTAACAACTTCGTTTTTATACACATCTTTAATTGTTAATGTATAAGAGGCTCTTGATGATGAACTAGAAGTACTTGTTGGTCTAGGTAATGAAAAGCGTGGGCTATTTCTTTTTGTTATTAATACATAGAAATAAGTATTTGTACTATTAGGAATATTAAGTGTTACATCAGTAGGATCAGTATAGATTTCATATGATGATGATACTGAAATCCTTCTACCATATAAAGTTAAATCTTTTGTCAAATCAGTATTGAAAGAATATAGAGTATTATAGTCTTCATCTAAGTACCATTTACTAACTATATAATTACCACTTTGATAAATATATGGCTCAATTACATCATTTTCTTTATACTCAACTTCATTTACTACATTATCATTTACTATGTATGTTATTGTTCTTGAATCAGTTTTAATTACATTATCTTCAAAAATATAATCACTTACATTTAATCTAAAATTATCTAAATTATATGTTTTAACCGAACTTGTATAACCAGATTTTGTAGCTTTAACATTAATTTTAACGTTTCCTGGTTCAGTTGTGTTAGGAAGTGTATAACTATATACTCCTTCTTCTAATTCTTTATAACCATCATCATTTATAGATATATAATATTCAGCATATGAATATTCTTTACCTAATGGTGAAAATGTTAGAGTCATTGTCTCATAATCAAATTCTAAATCCGTAACAGAAGGTAATGCTCTATATGTGAATTGACTTCTTACTTTTGTTGAATTAACTGTGGTTTGACCATCACCATAAGAAACTGCATCTACGTAATATTTACCTGCATTATAGGAACCTAAACTAATTGTTAAACTTTTAGTAGATAGTTCTCTATTATATATTTCTTCATTATCTGCATTATAGATCCAGATTTCATAACCTGTAGCTCCGGCAACCGCATTTAATGTTAAAACACCTTCTAAATCATTAACAGTATATGTTGGAGCACTTAATCTTTTATATTCTGGTATAACTTCAATAAATGTTCCATATAAGGTTAGATCAGTTAATATTTGGCTATTAATATCAAATGCTTCAGTTAAATTGCTATCTAAATACCATCCACTGAATAAAAATTCTTCTTTTATCGGTTCTTCTATAAAGAATAAATAATCGCCATATTCTAAATTTTCTGTATAATATAATTCATTATCCAAATAATAATTAACAACTATTTGATTAGAATATTCAGCATAAACCATTAAATCTTTTCCCAAATCAAGATCATCTTCATTAAAGTCTTGCTTATTACCATCCTCATATATATACCAACCAACAAAGTTATAACCTGTTTTGCTTGGTACATTATTTGGGACTTCACTAAATTCTTTAACATTAATTTTATCTACTAATACACCATCAGCATAAAATGATATATAGTGATTTTCTTCTTTTTGACATGATACTAAAGTTATTAAACTAAATATCAAAAATACTGCGTATTTAAAATATTTTTTCATAATTACTCCTTATATATTAAATTCTAAAGTAGGATAAGATCCATTATATGTACGCCAACTTGCATAATTTCTAGTTATATTATCCATTTGCCAATACTTATCTTTAAAATTTGAACTACTAGTTGCCGTACCACCTTGAACTGAAACTAAAGAATCAGAATAGAATATAGAATTTCCTTTATAAAATTCCTTCGATTGTGATGCCCATAGAGGATCATCTATATAATTTTGATATTCAAACACATTACCAGTTATCTCGCCATCAAAGAATAGATTATTAAAATCACTTTTATAGGAACTACCCCATTTAGCTTCACCAAATAGACCACCAACATATCCACTTGTACTTGTATAATCGTCTAAATTGACACTAATCTTAGCTGTTGAATATCCTCTTAAGGCATAAACAGCTTGACCAGCTAAGCCACCAACATAGAAATGTCCTAATCTATTAGTTATAGAAATCTCACCAGTATAATATATATCCGAAATCCAATTTCCTGTCTTACCTATTATGCCGCCAATATATGATGTATATGGGTAACCAGTTGCGTTATTTACATCTATCGTTATATCACCTTGACTATAAACATAATTTAAAGAACCACCTGTTCCTGCAATTCCACCAACATTTAATGAATGGGCTGTTCTTTCAGGCGAACTTCCACTAATTATTAAACTACAAACAGAGTATGTTTTAGTGATTGTCTTTGTATTACTACCAACTATAGCTCCCATATACAAAGTTTTATAGGCTGTATCACTTAAATTTAAAGTTATTTGACCAGTAACTCTGCTACTATTAATTGTACCTTTGTTTTTTGCTACTATTCCACCTATATATAAACTTTTACTAGTTAAATTATCGTTTATAGTCAATTCTAGATAAACTTTGGCAGCTTCAATAGTTTGATAATTTTCATAACTAATTGCTCCAAAATAGTCTAAACTAGCATCACTTAAATTTTCGACATATGCAATTCCACCATAATTATAAGAAATATTTTCTATATAACCATAATTTATATATGCTAACGAGTTAAATCTAGTATTTTTACCCTTTGTGATTTTCATATTCATTATTCGACCATAATTATATGTAAACATACACCCACTAACTAAATCAGTAGCATTAGTGAAATTTAAGCCTTTAATTTCTTTATTATTAAAATCTATTACTCCTCTAAAATTATTCTCTTTAGCTGTAGATGTTAAAGAACCTATTGGTCTAAAAGAACTGTTTAATGTTAAATTATTCATTAAACGGTATGCGCCATTTAAATTAATATTTTGTAATTCATCTACTGTGCTTATTTCTTCATAAAATTTAGCATATACAGTTATATCATCAGCAGTAGAAGACATTAAGTTCTTTCCATTAGAATATGAAACATAGTTACCATTTTCATCAAGCCAACCTGCAAAATCAGGATCATCTAATTCCAAGAATGGGGCATTACCTGGAGCTAAATTATTTGTGCCTATCCACCTTATTTGATATAGTTCATCATTAACGTAATAGATACATCTTCTTTCAACTGAAAATACATAATTTACATTTAGAGCATTACCTATCGCATCAGTAGCATAGAATTTAACGTTTATTTCATCTCCTAAATCATAACTGTCTTGTTCTATTTCATAATATGTTGTTAATTCTACATTAAATGAGTCGTAAAAAGATACTAATTTGCTAAAATCTTCATTCATTCCTACTTTATTTTCAGTAAAATTCGCTTTTAAACTTAAATCACCAAAAACAGAAACATTTGTTATTAAATCACTTTTCACTGTATTACCAGCATTATCTGTAGCAATAATATAAAAATCAACTACAGTTCCAGGATTTAATTTTTCACCATTAGTCAATTCAATATCTATCATTGGTTCTTCGCCAAACGAATCTATAGCCTCTACTTCAAAATTTCTTAATGGGTTATCAACATTGATTTGTTTTATACTATTATTATAATTAGTTATTTTTAAACCATTTGGATCATAAACCTTTATTTCAATGTTCTTGTCTAATATATTACCGACACAATCTGTGGCTTCGATTTTGTAAATAACTATATTACCAATAATTTGTTCACCACTAACAAAACTTAAATCAAAATCAACTGGTAAACCAAAAGAATCATAAACTACAATTCCTAAGCTTTCTTTGTTAATTTCATCATCTTCATTAACGCCAATTTTAGGAATTTCATAACTAGGAATATCATAATATCTAATAATAATATTTGTTTCAAATTCATTATTAGCTGCATCTATAGCTGAAACAACATAATTAATTTCTCGCCCAGCTAACACATTTTCTGTAGTGTTTATATCTATATTTAAAGGCATGTTATATGAATCTATGATTTCAATTCCTAATATATCTTGATTTAAATCTGTATCAAGCTTTAAATCATAGCTTTCATGCAATGTTTTAACTGTAGGTGTATCATACACTTTAAATGTATAATCTCTTGATACAACTTGACCTAATTTATCTTTCGCTGTAGCCCTAACTATTAGATCAACCCCAGCTTCTTTAGTTTTATAAGTTAATTCAATTGAACTAGAAATATCTTTACCAAATGAATCAGTTGCTTTAATTCCTAATGTTGCTGGTTCCATTTTAGTATTAACTCTAATATTCTTGATTTCTGTTTCTAAAAGAATAGGTTTATCATAAACATTTAAAACAAAATCTTTGGTTAAAGTTTGATTTAATACATCAGTTGCTGTAGCTCGATATGTTACTGTATTTTCACTTTCAGACACTTTTTCTAAACTAATATCTAATGTAACATTATAACTATCAGCCGCAACAATTTCTAATAATTCTGCATCAACTATAGTATCTCTAGTAATCTCTGTTATATTAGAATCGGTAATAGTAGGCATACCATATACTGCAACAGAATCAGATAAATAATAATATTTTCTAGATTCATCACTATAAGTTGCTAATATATTTAAATCATATCCAGGATACTCGCTGAAATCAGTTACCACATCTCCTAGTTCATAATATATTTCATAAAACTTCCCTGTCACGTTATAAATGCTGAATTCTTGAATATTAGCACCTTTCAAAGTACTCACATCTAAAATATATCTTCCTATATCTAGAGAATAAGTATTATTCAAATTGTTTTTATTGTTATGAATTATAACATCCTGATTATCTAAATTTACAATACTAAGATAAAAATTATCCTGACAATAGGTCTTAAAGCGATAAGATCCAGCTTCTCTTATTTCAAAATAAAAATATTTACTTTCATTTTTTTCTAATGTAATTGTATCTTCTAAACTTGTTTTAGCATAGCCTAAATATCTAAAGCTCTTATCAACTTCTAAATTAGTGTTAAAACAATCTGTAGCTTTAAAATTTAAATCTTCTAAAAGATAGTAAAAATTATCATCTACCTTAATGTTTGAAATTTCTTCACAACTGAATGAAGCAAGGCCATAAACATAAACATTATATGAACCTTCTACTACATTACCTGCTAGATCTATGACTTGATAGTTTACTACATTATCTCCAATTACAAATTCAGGATATTCATATATTACATCTATACTTTCATTTGTTGAATCTAATGCACTAACCAAATCTAAAGCTTCAGATATAGTTGTTTCATTAACAATGATATCCTCTTTTGGAGCTGTAACTGATGGTGTATCTAAAACTAATACATCATATAAAGCTTCAGAAACTTTAATTCCTCTATTTGTAGCTTCAAAATAAATGTCAATTGTTTTACCTGCTATTACAGAACTATTATTAAAAAGTTTTACTTTAATTATATTTTTGTCATCATCATTAGCATTATCATCTAGTTTAGCGTTGAATAGTTCAGGTGTTAAATTATTTGCATCAGCTAATTTTATATACTTAATCTCATCATAAATTATTCCACTAAGAGTATAGGTGTTGTAATAAGCAAATAAGATATAATCTTTTTGAATAATCATTCCATCTTCTACTGATTCACCACCTTCACAATACCACCTATTGAATATCATTTTTTCTGTGACTTCCCAGTTTGGATCTTTTGGTTCACCTAATAATGTTATTTCATCACCATATTTATATTTTTGTCTATCATAGACTATATAATCTTTGTCTGATAGTGTGGCTGAATATACGTATGTAATTTCTAAAGTCTTTAATTCCCATTTAGCATATAGTGTTATATTGCTAGTTAATGGAAAAGTTACTTCCTCATTATAGTTATTATCAATATACCAAGCTATGAAGTCATGACTCTCATAAGACGGGGTTGGCAAATTATAATTTTCTAATCCTTTTTCTACAAACATTGAATCATGTTCACTATATTCACTAATAAAAGAAATTGTAATGCCTAATGTTTCCCATTCAACATAATTTTTATATATTAAATGAGAATTATCATTAGAACAAATATAAATATCATAACCATCTATTTGTTCATTAAAATTAGGAGCTATAGTTTCACTATATTGATAATCATGACCTAAAGGTTCAATTAATAACTCTTCTTCTGTTGTTTCTACTTTATTTTCATCAAAAATATTATCACAATAATCACAAATATAATAAGCTTCTTTTCCAGCTTCTTCACAAGTAGCTTCTACTTTTTGATAATAAATATATGAATGTTCACCTAGGCCTGTTTTAACATCATTTAAAGCAACTTCTTCTTTTGCATCTTCATCTTTAAATAATTTATGACAAAATGTACATTCATAATGAGCAATATTACCTTCTATTTGACAATTACCCTCACTTGCTTCATGATAAGACAAAACATGAATATGTTCGTTTTCTAAATCAAAAAATTTTAAGGTTGGACAAGTCCCATCTAAAATATTCCATATAGTAGAACTAAATCCAAGATTTAAACCTATAAATGAGGCTGTTAATAATTCAGCTTTTGTCACTACTATAATTGAACTAATCTTGTTGTTATAGTCTGCAGTATAACAATAACTATAACTTGGTGAATATTTACCATTAGTTTGATTATAAGCTACGAAACTAGCGTCATCTCCTGCATAAAGAGCAGAAGCTTCGCTAATAGTAAAGCACCTGTAAAATTTTATATCTGCATATACATGACCAACAAAACCACCAACTCTAGTTGTAGTATATTTTGAATATGCTTCAACATTACCGCTTGCATAACAATAATTAATTTTTGGAGCATCAGCACTTGAATTAATTTTACCATCTGCCCTACCAACAAAGCCACCAACATTAATCGTAATTTGACCTGATGTATAAGAAGTAGTTTTAACTGATACATTACCACTAGCATAACAATTACTAATTACGCTATTATTATCCATATAACCAACAAAGCCACCAGCATGCATAAGAGTAATACTATTATCATAAGTTGTATAAGATGCCTGGCTTGAAGCTTCACCATTTACATCTGCAGTCGTATAAGAATTATTAATAGTACCATTATTATAACCGACTAAACCACCAATATAACTATGGGCAGCAGCTATATATTTACTATTTATAACTGTCCCTAAAACACTACCACTACTACTAACATTTTCTATTATGTTAAAGTTTCTACCAGCTACTAATCCAGCACTAATTCTAAATGATACATTACTATTTATTTTACTTTTATCACCATCTATTATACCGCTAACTTTAACATTTTTAATAATACCACGGTTTTCACCTACTAAGCCACCAAAATAAACATTGTAATCAGCACGACTAGATGTGTTGTAATCACTAATCACAAAGTTAATATTTTCTAAGGTGAGATCATAAATTGAGCCTAAACTACAACCAAAAAGTCCAATCGTAGCTGATGTTTTTTCTAATTTAAATTCATAACTTAAATTAGAAATTTTATGATTATTACCATAGAAATTACCACTGAAATTGTCACTATTAAATGGTTCAAAAGGAACATCTTTCATATCAATATCGTTAGTCAAATAATAACTAGCAGTATAATGTTTTTCTATTAAAGCTAAATCAGCCGGTTTTTCTATTAAAGTAAAATATTTTGCTATTTCATTTTCTTTAATTGCATAAATCTGATTATATTCATCTAATTCTTCAATTAAAATACCATCACTATAGGCTAATATTTTTCCTTTTTTCGTAACATATAAATAAACATCTTTATTAAATGGGATAGTTGTATCTTCTTCATCTATTACTAGTAAGTCTTCTAGTTTATCTTCATAATGTAGCTCAATAACTTTACTAGTAGATGATGGATAATAAATTAAATCTAGTTCTAAAACAGCTTCATTTAAAGCCGCATCAATCGCATTTATTACTACATGATATTTACCATTAGATTTTAAATCACCAAGATCAGAAAGACTAAATTCTAACTCTTCACCAAATGAATCAATAGCTTTAATATGACTATTCTTTAATGCGTATAAACTATTAAATGTGTAGGTATTATTATTAAATATAATCGTAGGTTTATCATATACTTTAATGTCTTCAATTTTATCAGAACTTAACACATTACCAAATTCATCTGTTACAATAATTGTACAATCAACAACAATACCAGCTTTCAATGTGTCAGAATATTGATATTCAACAGTATATTTAGCATTATTAAAAGTCTTAACTACTAAATTAAATTCTTCACCTATACTACTAAGTTTAATAGCTGTAGGCTTATTATATGTCATGACAATCGGCACAAATTTCGCATATAAAGTTATATTACCCTCACTATTTTTCTTAACTTCAATAGGATCTACACTTACTAATTCTTCATAATTTTGATCGCTATAATAACCCATAAATGTATAACCTTCTATACTAGGTACAGGTATATAAAAATCAGCTGTTAAGTAATTATATTCTGTAGGTCCATCATAAATCATACCTTCTAAGCCAATTATATTTATCTTATAACTACCAAATTCAAATTTAGGGTATAATGTTATATCTCCACTTAAACCTAAAGTAGAAGTTACTTGGGTTTTATAATCACTATCTAAATACCAACCCATAAATGTATAACCTGACATTGTTGGTGTTTTGAAAGTGACAACTTTTTCAGAGCTATAAGAGGTTATGTTTTTATCTTCATAACTTGCTAAACCTAGCTCATAGCTTATATTGTATTTAATTGCCTCAAAAACACCTTCAATAGATATATTTTCTAGATTTAATGGTAATTTATTATCGTTTAAATAGTTACCTTCATAATACCAATTAACAAATTGGTATCCTTCTAAACTAGGTTCTTTTAATAATAAGCTTTCACCATCTAAAATAGTATATGAATTAGGATTTGGATTGGTAACATCATTTGTTATATCTTTTGAACCAATAGAAAATGTATAATTTATATCATAATTAATAGGTTCAAATTTAGCATATAAAGATGTATCTTTATCGATCGTTGTATTGGTATACTTTGTATTAAAATCACTATCTAAATACCAACCAACAAAGTTATATCCATTTATATCTAATTCTTCACCATCATATAATGTTACCTTTCCTGTTGTTTGTGAAGTAGCTACTACTTCATTATCAACATAAAAATAAACATTATAATTTGTTTGGTTATTACCGCTATCAACATTAGTTTTAGAACAAGCTCCTAAAATTAATATAATTAATATCGGAATAATAAGTTTAAAACGTTTAAGCATAAGTAGATTCCCTCCTTTTTATATAAGATGCATGAAAACATATAAATATTCACAATATTTATATGTTTTTTATTATACAAAAAAAGTGAAGCACTTAAGCTTCACGATTTATTTTAATACCACATATTAATTTTAACGCTTACGTTAATTTCATTGTTTTTAGGTTTAAAATTAATACTAGTATTCTATTATACATCACTAAAAATAGCACTAGAGAATAATAGTATAATTAAACTTACTTTTTAATCTAGTGCTAATACTTTTTATATGTCTAAACTCCCATTTTTTTAATATTCATAATTTTTAAATGTATAAAATGCTCTCTTTTACTAATTTTTAATAATACTATAATATGGTTGATGAGCAAATTCACTAGCATTTTCTTCGCTATCCGATAGATCTAAATCAACAATCTTATCTCCTTCATAAATAGTATATGTATTATTACTAGGGAAAGTAATACTTGTTAAACTATAAGAAGATATGCATCCTGTATAAATACATTTAGTATCTTCATGTATCTCAATTTCTTTAGCATCAGAAACAAAACCCACTATGGCTAAATAAGGATTTTCTTCATTACCTAAATAATAACCATTACCATATGTAGATACATTTAAATTACTAGTTGTTGCAACATCTATTATTTTAATTGTATTAGGTAAAGTTATATCTTTAAGATTAGGACAATCATAAAAATTATACCAAACTTCTTCTACACCTTCTTCAAGAACTACACTTTCAAGTTCTTGACAACTTATAAATGCCTCGCCAACTATTACTTTAACATTACCAGGAATAACTAAATTTTTAATTTTTGTGCTATAAAAAGCATATAAATTTATTTTTGTTATATTGCTTGGTATATTTATACTTGTGAGGCCTGAATACATCGCAAATCCCTCAGGTATTTCCGTAATACTTGTAGGAAGTGTTAAAGAGCTTAAGTTATCACAATATTCAAAAGCATAACCACCAAGTTTTTTTACATTATTTGGTATAATTATATTTTCTAGTTTTGTCGAACCAAAAGCACGACCATTTATTGTTTCTAAACCTTTTGGTAAATTAATATTAGTAATACCTGTAGCTTGGAAAGCACCATAACCTATTTCTTTTAATGAAGATGGTAATATTACTTCTACTAAATTAGAGCTATTATAAAATGCTGACTCACCAATAGCTATTAATCCCTCATTTAAAGTGATTTTATTTAAGGTTGATGCAAGTAAAGCTTGGTCTTTTATATATTTAGTATTACCTTTTAATTCTAATTCTTCTACACCTGATCCTTTAAACATATAAGATTCTAAATCTTCATCACCCATATAAATTAATTTTTTTAGGCCTCTATTATATCCCATCTCAAAGAAGTCAGAAATGGACATTCCATAAAAAGAATAAATAGATAACTCATCTAAATTAATATTAGTAAAAATATCTCCATCATCAATTGCTTTTAAATTTTTAGGGAGCGCTAAATTCTTTAATTTTGGTAAATATGAAAATGCTTGCTTACCAATATAGTATAAATTTTCCGGTAAAGAAATAGAAATTAGATTTTCTAGACTATTAATGCTACCACCTAAAATAAACCTGGTATCTTCATGAACACTAAATTCTGTAATAGTAGAATCACTAACACTAACTAATATCAAATATGGATTAATATCATTACCGATATATAAACCATTTTCATATTCATTATATTCTAGATTATAACAATTATTAAAAACGTAATTACCTAATTCTTCTAATGAATCAGATATAGTTATATATTTAGCTTGATTGCTGCTAAAAGCATAATCACCTATAATCTTACAATTACTTGGTACATCTATTCTTTCATATTCTTTACCACAATAGAATGCATCTTGTCCTATCTTTTCTAAAGAATTTGGTAACGTTATAGAATTAAATGTTAAGAATGCTAGGGAATAATTTGGAATTTCTTTAACCCCTTCAGGTACAACTAAATCTGTTATAACTTTATTATCAACAATAAATTCTAAAATATATTCTTGTAATCCATAATAATTAAAGCTTATTGAAAAATAATCTTCTAAGCTTGATACATAAAGTTTAGTTAGATATTTACAATTATCAAACGCACCATATTCTACATATTTTAAAGAACTTGGCAAACTTATACTTTCTAATGCCCAATTTTCAGCAAATAAGCCACTATTAATTCTTTCTACACCTTCAGGTATAACTAAATCAGTAATTAATTTATCACCTAAATATAATGATTTAGAATAATAAGTCGGAATATATTTGACATTAGAAACTCTAATATTAAAATAACTTACTAAATCAGAGATAGAAACATATTTAAGATTGTCACAATTTAGGAATGATTCATGCTCAATATAATTAATACTGCTAGGAATATTAACTTTTTCTAAACTAGAACAGTTTTTAAAAGCATAACTACCTATATTAGCATCAACTATATTATTTAATACTATTTCTCTTACTCTTGCCATATTTTCAAATGAACCAGACGCTATTAAACCACCATTTACAATAATTATTTCTAAATTATTTGGAATATAGTATGTATCAGCACCATATGTTCTATAACCTGTACTATTTGTTTCAAGTAGATATTCTTGATAAGCACTATATGAATTATTATAAAATTCTTTACCAAATAAATAACCAAGAGGATATAAAGCTGTACTTTCCTTAGGAACACCCATTTGACCAATAAACGGGATTTCTAATTGTTTTAAACTTGAGCAACCTGCGAATATATCTGCATAAATTGTAGTTACACTATTAGGTATCTTAATGCTTTCTAAACTTGTACAATTCTTAAACGCATAACTACTAATACTTACAAGTTCTTCAGGCATTACTACTGTTTTAAGGTTTGTACAATTCATAAAGACTTTAGAAGGTAAATAAGATATAGTGGCTTTCAATTCAACTTCTACTAAGCTACTAGCATCCATAAAACATGCTGTATTTAAAGTTTCGTAGTTATCTGGAATAATAAGTTTAGTAATGCTATTATTATTAGCAAATACATTACTGTCAACTACATTTAGTGTATAATCAATACCATTATAATTAATAGTAGTAGGGAGTGTGTATGTGCCTACAATGTTTGGACTAATTAAACATAAAGTGGCTGTTTTATTTACTATATTAATTTGATATTTAGAATCATTTAAATAAATATAAAAATTAACATCACCTTCATTAACAATATTAGATGTGTCTTGACACCAATTAGTTTCAAAAGTTTCAGGCAAATCAGAATTTGCATATATTACTAAATTAGGACTATTATAAATAGCATTCTTTTTAGCTCCTAATACATTGTTTCTAACATCAACTGTTTGTAAACTTGTCTTATTATATAAACTATAACTAGCAAGAATCACATTTTCTTTAGTAAACACTAAATCTTTGGCCAATCCAAGATAATCAATAAAATAATTAGCATCATCTAAAACTAAATAAATATAATCGTTTTCATTGATTAATTTTGTTTCCTTATTTATAGCAATAACATGAGCTAAAATTCCTGTCTTATTATCTAAACTTAACTCAATACTTGAATTATTAATTACTTCTACTAAACGTAAGTCATCTCTAAAAGCATATGTTTCGATTTCTTTTAAGCTACTAGGAAGAGTTACACTATATAATTCATTATTATTGCTAAAAGCATAATTAGGAATAACTTCTACACCTTCAGGAATTATAAGATTACCTTTAATCTCTTCTCCATCTATTATTAAAGTCCTATTTCCTAAATTATTCATAAAACGCAAATCATTAAATTGACACCAATCATTAATTGTTCCTAAGAAATTAATCGTGCAATTAGAACCGCTAAAGGCATCACTTGCTATATCTATTAAATTGTTAGGTATTTCAAGATATTCTAAATCACTAAAAGCATGACTGCCAATAGAATCTAGTTCATTATTAAGTTTTAAACTTGTAATCGATAAACCATAAAAAGCATAGCTTGGAATATTTGTTACCCCAGAAGGAATTACAAATTCTCCGTCTATATTTAGACCATTTAGAGATAATTTATTAACTTTTGTCATAAAACTATGATCTGCAAAACTTAACCAATTAGAAATATCACCACTATAAGATAGTTCAAAATTCAATGGGTTTTTTGTATCTATTATATTTACTACATTTTTATCAATAATAATTTTTGAGACATTTTGTGGCAAAATAGATAAATCGAGATTTTTTACATTACTAAAGGAAATACTTTCTAAATTAGGCGTTTTAACAAAAGGATTATCTTCATAAGTTAGTTCTTGTGTTATTGTAAGTTTTTTAACATTTACCATATTTTTATCTTCAAAAAGATAGCCAATTTCACCACTATGATTAATATTTACTGATAATAAAGGTGTTGAGACTTCTTCTAATGCCAAACAACCAGCTAATATAGCTGTTCCTAATGTTTCTAAATTATTAGGTAATTCTATTTTTTCTAGATATATATTATTGCTAAAAGCTCTACTTTCAATTTCTGTTACTGTTTCAGGAATTTTTATATTTTTAATTTTAGTACCACTTAATGCATTAAATCCTATTTCCTTTAAAGTATCAGGTAAAATTATCTCTTCGACATTTACATTTAATAAAGCATCACTAACTAATACATCGCCTGTAGTTAATTCAATTCGTTTAAGGTTATATAAACTATTTTCTTCACCATAACCATTAGGATATAGTTCTAACATATCTAAGAATTCAACATTAGATTTACCATCACCAAAGAATGGTGTAGTTACATATTCTATATTGTAACAATGATAAAGAATGCACATCCCCATTTCTTTAACACTATTTGGAATATAGATAGTTTTTAGATTACTACAATCATTAAAAGCATAATCACCAATTTTTTCTATACCATTTGGCAAAATCATTTCTTCTAATTTGGTCTTATAAAAAGCAAAACTACCTATTTCTTTAAGTTTAGTAGGTATGTTAATACTATTTAAGCTAGTACAATTAGAAAAAGCATTATTAGCTATTATTTCTATATCTATAGGTAAAGTGACTTTATTTAGTTTTTCAGCATAACTAAAATAAGAATCAGGAACCTGATTACCACTTAAAATAGTGATTTCTTCAACAGTTGACATATCTAATCCAAAAACATTTGTTAATGTTAAATTATCTAAACTTTCATCTCTATAATGACCAAAGAAAGGAATTGTTAGCTTCTTAATTTTTGTATAAGCAAATATTCTTTCTTCTAAAACTAATTCCGGGTTAGTTAATTTTATTTCTGCAATATTGGTATTGTTGAATGCTTTATAATCAATTCTAATAACACTACTAGGTATATCTAATTCTTCTAAAGATGAGCAATAGGCAAAGGCGCTTTTTCCAACACTTAAAAGCTTCTCAGATAAATCCACTTCTTGTAATTTAGTACAATTATAAAATGCACTATCTTCTATTTTATCTACTGTAGAAGGTATAATGATTTTTACTAGACTATTACAATTATAAAAAGAATTAACAGGAATTACAGTTTCACCTTCAGCAAGAGTAATATTTTCTACATAATAAGCATCATAAAACATATTAGGAGCTAAACATGGTTTTGTCAAAATTATATTTTTTAAAGATTTTGGCAATGAACTATTATGCATATAATAAGTTCCACCAAACCAATAGCTTAAATATGCATTATTAAGATTTGAACCTGAACCAATAAATGGGGCAGTAATACTTTCTACATTTTGACACGCACCAAAACAATTAGCTGAAATGTAAGTAATACTATTTGGTATTATGATTTCTTTAATTATTGAACCATCATCAATAATCTCACCCATTATTCTTGTTACTTGTATGTCGTTATAAACACTAGGAATTACAAGTGTCGTGCCTTCAAGATAGTTAACTTTAATTAAATCATATGTTCCTTCTTCATTTAAAGCAAAGGACATTGCCTCTTGGTAATAACCACAAATACTACATTTATGATCTACAAAATTATGATTTTCTTGTTCAAAGATTTCTTTACATCTACTACATGTTTTATAGTGAGTTGTTGCATCAAATGAATAATCACTTAAAATATGTCCACCTTCAATTATTGTATCTTCAAAACTTATTTCCGTTTTCTCGTCAGGTAAAAAATATTTACCACACGTCACACAAAAACAATACGCAATATTACCATTTGTTTCACATGTCTCTTCTACCTCAGCAACATATTTAAATTCATGTATATGTTCTTCAACCGGCTGATCACCACCATTATTAGAATCACCGCCATTGTTAGGATCATTACTATTTGATCCATTATTGCAGCTAACTAATAGAAAAGTAGCAATTAAAATGCATAAAAAACTTTTAAATTTCAATATTAATCAACTCCTTTATCTAAATAAGATGCATAAAAACTATAAATATTCACAATATTTATAGAATTTATTCTTTAATAATAGGGTAGAGAAAATAAAATAATTATTTTCCCTCCCATTGCACCGTACGTACGGGTCCGTATACGGCGCTACATTTATATTAAACACAAATTATCTAAGGTAATAATTTAAGGGGTTGACCAAACCTGGTCTTCCTCTTTTTATATTGGCTGTTTCAAGTATCTTTGGCGATAATATATAATTAATGATATTTAATCCACATTGTCTATAGAGTCCTAATCTTGAATTAGCCACCTTAAAGATATCTTCAAAAGAAAACTTTAGTTTATATTTCCTATTTATTTTCTCTAGATTTCTTTGTATAGTAAGTGGATTCTTCCATTGCTTAATT
>CASEZJ010000003.1:0-71960 GCA_949292525.1 uncultured bacterium
ATAAGGTTGTGTTAAAGTGATTATAAAAAGTAGAAAAGGTAATTATGAATTAGTAGCAGTTTTTAAAGATGCTTTTAATCTAGAAAAATTTGAAGAAGCATATATTGAAGAATGTTTTGATAAGTATCCTTTTATTGTTGGTGATTTATCAGATAATATTTTACGTTTAAAAGGCTTTTCTTTAGAGCCTAAACGGCCAAATTATTATAAAAATATTGATAATTATCTTGTCAAAAATTGCGCTTTTGAAGCTCCTTATTATATATTACGTAGGATTAAAAACCCTAATGAATTAGAATCTTTAAAGGATAAGGAACCGCAAATCATTGCCTTACCTAAAAGAGAAAGTATTACAAAAGAAAATTTTGACAAAGATAGTTTAGTTTTAGAACAATCCGAAAAAAATAAACCGAATATAGTTCTAGATTTAAATCGAATTAATGAAGTACCATTAGGTAAATTGCCTGCCGATTTAAAAATGACAGAAGATCGTGAAGAAAACAATGTTACAACTGTAGTAGCTAGTGAAGGATTTGTTCCAATTAAAAGAGAACGAAGAAATAATCGAAAGAAGGATCATAGATAATGCGTACATTAGCGGAAATTGAAGGCCAAATCAAAAAAGAATTAAATAGAATTAGACCTTATTTAAATAGTGAAGGTGGCGACATTGAGTTTGTCAGCTTCATTAATGGCGTTGTTCATGTTAAAATGCTTGGCGCATGTATGGGTTGTATGGCTCTTGATTATACATTAAAAGATGGGGTTGAAGCTTTATTAGTAGAGCTAGTTCCAGAAGTTATAGAAGTTGTTAATGACTCTGAAGTGGAGGAATAGTATGTTTTTAGATGCTAATGATTTATGGTATGAAGCAAGAGAATTGATTGGCAATAGAACAGTTCAAATTATTATTATTTCTTTATGTGCTTTATTGGTATGCCAAGCTCTTAAAGTTATAATTTTTTCTATTAAAGAAAAAAAGTTTGTTTTAAAAGCCTTGTTTACAACAGGCGGTATGCCATCTAGTCATACTGCTACAGTTATATCTTTAGTTATTTCAATGGGAATGTTTCAATATCATGATACTAATACACTTGATTATAGTTTTGCGGTCGCTTTAATATTTGCTTGTATCGTTATTCATGATGCGATGGGTGTTAGACTTGAAGCATCTAAACATGCGCAAATTTTAAATAATTTAGTTAAAAACGAAGATGAGCAAACTAGAATAGAGTTAGGTTTTGGTAAAAAAGGAAAACTAAAAGAATTATTAGGACATAAAGCCTTTGAAGTTGCTGGTGGCATAATAGTAGGCTTATTATTTGCAATAATAGGATTTTTTATCTTTTTATAAGTGGAGCTAGTCTTCACTTTTTTATTGTTTTTTTATGGTAAAAGCGCTATAATTAATTTATAAAAACTAGGAGGAAGATTATGCGTTATTTAAAGTTAGATACTAGTTTAACTAAATCATTTTATACTAAAAAAGATTATGATGAACTAGTTAAAGAAGTACAAAAAGCAAGAGAAACTTTAGAAAGTAGACAAGGTCTAGGTAATGATTTTTTAGGATGGTTAGATTTACCTATTACTTACGACAGTCGTGAAGTTTCTAGAATTAAACAAGCTGCCGGTCGAATTTGTGAACACTCAGATGTTTTACTAGCAGTAGGAATTGGTGGTTCATATTTAGGGGCTCGTTCATGTGTTGAATTATTTAAACCATATTTTGGAAATAACGGCTGTGAAGTTGTTTTTGTTGGTAATCATATAAGTGGTTCATATATGAACGAATTATTAGATTATATTAAAGATAAAGATTATTCAATTAATGTAATTTCTAAATCTGGTACTACAACAGAACCAGCTATTGCATTTAGAATATTAGAAGAAGCACTAATAACAAAATACGGTAAAGAAGAAGCTAAACATCGTATTTTTGCAACTACAGATAAAGCTAGAGGTGCCCTTAAAACATTAGCCGATGCCGAAGGTTATGAAACATTTGTTGTACCTGATGATGTTGGTGGAAGATTTAGTGTCTTAACTCCAGTTGGACTTTTACCTATTGCTGCTAGTGGAGTTGATATTGATTTAGTTTTAGAAGGTGCTAAAGAAGCATATTTAGATTTTTCTACTAATAAAGAAGTTTCAAATAACATTGCTATGGAATATGCTTTAATTAGAAATTTACTTTATAGAAAAGGCCATAAATTAGAAATATTAGTAAACTATGAACCACGTTTAGCTTACTTCGCTGAATGGTGGAAACAATTATTTGGTGAATCTGAAGGTAAAGACCATAAAGGTATTTGGCCAGCATCTGCTAATTTCACTACTGATCTACATTCATTAGGTCAAATGATTCAAGATGGTGAAAGAACAATGTTTGAAACTGTTCTTGAGATTGAAAACGTAGCTAAAGATGTAACTATTAAAGCTAATGACAACAATTTAGATGGCCTAAATTTCTTAGCTGGTAAAACTATGAATGAAGTAAATCATGTTGCTACACTAGGAACAAGAATTGCCCATCATGATGGTGGTGTACCAAATATTTTAATTAAATTAAATGAAATTACTCCAAAGAGTTATGGTTATTTAGTATATTTCTTTGAATATGCATGTGCTATTTCAGCTTATACATTAGGTGTTAATCCATTTAATCAACCTGGTGTTGAAGCATATAAAAAGAATATGTTTGCCCTACTTGGAAAACCAGGTTATGAAGAATTAAAAGCTGAATTAGAAAAGAAAATTAAATAATTAACTAATTAATATTATAGGGATTTATCAGTATCGATAAATCCCTTTTTTCGTCTTTTTAGCGCTAAAAAATTAATAAATTAAATTTATAAATATACACACTTTAAAATTTTATTTTTGCGTATTGATTATATTATGACTATAATTATTTTTAATAATACTTTACAAAAACTCAATTTTAATAAGGTAGTTATAAATTTTTTTTATAGAAAGCGGCATTTCCATTAAAAAATATTAATATTTTTTTTTTCGATTGCACTAATATATATTTAATGATATTATAACATCACATTTATTTATGCAGATTTTATTTTGAAAGGGTGATAATTATATGTTAACACTTAATGATATAACTATTATTAAAAAAGATGGGACTTTACAAAAATTTGATCCAGAAAAAATCAGAGTAGCTGTTAAAAAATCAGCAAGCCGAGTTTTAGTTAATTTTTCGGAAGAAGATTTACAAAAGATAATTGATACAGTCCTAAACTCAATAGAAACAAACCATTTAGCAGAAATTCATATTGCTAAAATGCACAACATAGTAGAAGGCGCTCTAGAAGAAACCTTCCCTATAGTAGCTAAAAGTTATCGTGATTATCGTAACTATAAACAAGACTTCGTTCATATGCTAGATGAAGTTTATTCAAAAAGCCAATCTATTATGTATATTGGTGATAAAGAAAACAGTAATACCGATAGTGCTTTAGTATCTACTAAAAGAAGTTTAATTTATAATCAATTAAATAAAGAACTATATAAAAAGTTTTTCTTAAATGTTGAAGAACTTCAAGCAATTAATGATGGTTATATTTATATTCATGATATGTCTGCTCGTCGTGATACTATGAATTGTTGTTTGTTCGATGTAGAAAATGTCTTAAAAGGCGGCTTTGAAATGGGCAATATTTGGTATAATGAACCTAAAACATTAGATGTAGCATTTGATGTTATAGGCGATTTAGTATTATCTACAGCTGCACAACAATATGGTGGTTTTACAGTTCCTGAGATTGATAAAATTTTAGCTCCATATGCTGAAAAATCATATACAAAATATTATACTAAATACATTGGCTTAGGCCTATCTAAAAATAAAGCTGACAGTCAAGCTTTAGAAGATGTAAGAAATGATTTCAGACAAGGATGGCAAGGATTAGAATATAAATTTAATACTATCGGCTCTAGTAGAGGCGATTATCCTTTTATCACGATTACTTTAGGTTTAGGAACAGAAAGATTTGCTAAAATGGCAAGTATTGAATGTTTTAAAGTTCGTCGTGGCGGTCAAGGTAAAAAAGGACGTAAAAGACCAGTTTTATTCCCAAAAATTGTTTTCTTATATGATGAAGAATTACATGGGCATAATGCTATAAATGAAGATGTTTTTGAAGAAGGAATATTATGTTCTTCAAAAACTATGTATCCTGATTGGTTAAGTTTAACAGGTGATGGATATGTTGCTAGCATGTATAAAAAATATAAGAAAGTAGTTTCACCTATGGGTTGTAGAGCTTTCTTATCACCATGGTATGAAAGAGGTGGAATGGAACCTGCTGATGCTGATGATAAGCCTATTTTTGTTGGTAGATTTAATATTGGAGCTATTAGTCTTCATTTACCTATGATTTTAGCTAAATCACGTCAAGAAAGTAAGCCATTCTTTGAAGTGTTAGATTACTATTTAGAATTAATTAGAGGTTTACATATTAGAACATATAATTATTTAGGTGAAATGAAAGCTTCAACAAATCCACTTGGATATTGCCAAGGTGGTTTTTATGGTGGACATTTAAAACCAAACGATAAAATTAAACCATTATTAAAACCAATGACAGCTTCATTTGGCTATACAGCATTAAATGAGCTACAAGAACTTTATAATGGGAAAAGCTTAGTAGAAGATGGCGATTTTGCTGTTAAAACATTAGAACATATTAACGAGAAAATAGCTGAATATAAAAAAGCAGATGGCATATTATATGCTATATATGGTACACCAGCAGAATCATTATGCGGTTTACAAATTAAACAATTTAAAAAGAAATATGGCATTATTGAAGGTGTATCAGATCGCCCTTATGTATCTAATTCATTCCATTGTCATGTTACAGAAGATATAACACCAATTCAAAAACAAGATTTAGAAAATAGATTTTGGGATTTATCAAATGGTGGCAAAATTCAATATGTTAAATATCCTATTGATTATAATGTTGGCGCTATTAAAGCATTGATTCGTAGAGCGATGAAACTTGGCTTTTATGAAGGCGTAAACTTATCTTTAGCATATTGTGAAGATTGTGGTCATCAAGAATTAAATATGGATGTATGTCCTGTTTGTGGCTCAAGAAATTTAACTAAAATAGAAAGAATGAATGGCTATTTATCATATTCTAGAGTAGCTGGTGATACGCGTTTAAATGAGGCAAAAATGGCAGAAATTGCAGAGAGGAAGAGTATGTAATGCGTTATCACAATATAACAAAAGATGACATGTTAAATGGTTATGGCTTAAGAGTTGTTTTATGGGTTGCTGGTTGTACACACCATTGCCCGGGTTGCCATAATCCAATTACACATGATGTTAACGGCGGAATTTTATTTGATGAGGCCGCTAAAGAAGAAATATTTACTGAATTAGCTAAAGATTATGTTGATGGGATAACTTTTAGTGGTGGTGATCCTCTCCATCCGCTTAATGTTAATACGATTGGTGAATTAGTAGCAGAAATTAATGCCAAATTCCCAACTAAAACCAAATGGCTATATACAGGTTATTTATATGAAGATATTTCATCACTACCATTTATACCAATGTTAGATGTCATTTGTGATGGCAAGTTTGAAATAGATAAGTATGATCCGCAACTACATTGGGTAGGTAGCAGTAATCAAAGAGTTATTGATGTTAAAAAGACGATTGATGAAGGAAGAATTATATTATTTAATGATGGAGCGATAAATAATGGAAAAAATTGCTAAATTTGAATTTGTTACATATGAAGAATATGCTAAAGCATTAGCTGATAAAGCAGTTTATGAACAATTAAAATTACCAAAAAGAGCAACAACCGCAAGTGCTGGATATGATTTTTATGCTCCTTATGATTTTTCTTTACAACCAGGTGAAACAATTAAGATCCCTACAGGTATTAGATGTAAGATGCAAGAAAATTATGTTTTATTGCTATTCCCACGTTCTAGTTTAGGTTTTAAATATAGACTTGGGTTAGATAATACAGTTGGTGTAATTGATGCAGATTATTATAATGCTTTAAATGAAGGACATATTTTCATTAAAATAACTAATAATTCTAAAGATAAGATCCTAAATGTTAAACAAGGTGAAGGCTTTGCTCAAGGAATATTTATTCAATATGGAATAACTATTGATGATGAAGTAACAACTTTACGAACTGGTGGATTTGGAAGTACTAATAAAGAAGGCGTTTAGCCTTCTTTTTAAAAGTAAAAAAGCCTTTAAATAAGGCTTTATTTGTTATTAATTGCATTTTAAAATTAAACATTTAAATTATTATTTTATTTTGTTATAATTAATAAGGGTGAATATTATGGCTAAAAACTATTTAAAATTAATTGGCAATATACTTCTATTATCTATATTGGTTGGTATATTAATTGCTATATATCTATTTTTAGTTCATGAAATAATCCATTTTAGCAATTTAATATTTTCCTCAAACAATTACATATTAATTGCAATAATGATAATATTAATGACAATATTATCATTTATAATTATTTATTTAAATAATAAATATAAAGGCTTTTTAGGTAGTGGTATTCCTCAATATGAAGCTTATTATGCAAATAAATTAAACTTTTCCCCAAAGAAAATGTTTAACTTTGTTCTTTTTGATTCCTTCTTTGCCTATTTTTGTGGTTTTATTTTAGGTAGTGAAGGACCATCTATAACTTTATCAGCAAGTTTAGCTCGAATAATAAATAAAGATAAGGATAAAGATTTAGTAGCGGCTTGTGGTAGTGCCGGTTTTGCGTGTGCATTTTTAGCTCCTTTGGCTGGGATTTGTCATTTAATTGAAGAAAATAAGGAAATGTTAAACCTTAAATTCATTATAAAAGGAGTTTTAATTATTTGTTTAGCGACTACAATAAGTAATTTAATATATCCTCACTCTTTATTACCAATCTATATAGATTATTTTTTAGAATATAAATATTATTATTTGCTTATTTTAGTTACTATTCTAGCTTTTATTGTGGGTAGATTATATGTTTTAGCAATAGTTAAAGTTAAAGATTTAAGTAAAAATTTTAAAAATTTTTTATATTTAACTCCAATATTTATGTTATTATTTTTGTATTTAAAAACTAAAGATCTATATATAGTTGGTACTGGTAGTCAAATTTTAGAAGACCCTTTATTTACTACTAGTATAATTCTATTAATTTTTTATTTAATATATAGACTATTAGGAACAGCATTTTCCAACAGTTTAGCTTTATCAGGTGGCTTAGTTTTACCAATGCTTTCTTTAGGTGCCCTATGTGGCAGTATTATTACAATCGCATTTAAAAATGTTATTCCAGATATAACTAAATATAATGCATTATTTGTTGTAATTGGAATGATTGTAGTCTATAATAGTGTAACAAAATCGCCATTAACTTCTTTAGTTTTAGGCTTGAAAATGGGGACTATAACCAATATAATATTACCACTTACTATAGCAGTAGTATTAAATACTTTTTTAATATATTTATTTAAACAACAAAATATTTATAAATTATTAGAAAAGAGGATTTTAACATGTTAAATGAAGTAGAAGAATTTGAAATATTAGATCAATTTGGCAATAAAACAGGTAAAATAGTTAATCGTGGAATTCCGCTACAAGATGGCGAATATATGGGGATTGTTACTATAATTTTAATTAATAAAGATGGTAAAATATTAGTAACTAAAAGACACCCAAATAAGGCCCCGGGTTTGATGTGGGAAGTTACAGGTGGCGGAATCTTAGCTCATGAAAATTCTGATTCAGCAGCTGTAAGAGAATTAAAAGAAGAAACAGGAATAGCTATTGAACAATCAGAATTAATAAAGCTTAGAACAATAATAAACAGTATGTTTTATTTTTATCAATATCTAGTAATATTAGATAGGGATGTTAATTTAAAATTAGGTGAAGAAGAAGTTATTGATTATAATTTCTTAAGTATTGAAGACTTCTTTAATTTTATTAAAAGTCCTAAATTCATCAGTTACATAGGTGAAAGAATTACGGATGTTAAATCAGAAATAGAGACAATCTATAATGAACATTTTAGGAGATGAGCTTTTGAACAAAATTTTTAATTATAAGAATTTTTATGAAATTTTAGCTATAGTTATTGGTTTTATAGCACTAGTTATAATTAGTATTTATATTTATAAGGAACCGACTATTAATCCGATTGATTTAACAATTAGAGATGCAATGTATAAATTCAGAGGTGAAAAATATGGCTTTTGGTATTTTGTTTTCCGATTAATAACGGAATTTGGTTTCTTTTATTTTGTGGTGTTAATTGCTATTATAGTAGGTATATCTGTTAGATTTGATCGAAGATTTTGGCTTTTATGTATAGCTACTTTAGTTACTTATGTAGCTAATGAATCAATAAAATTCATATTTTTAAGAGAAAGACCGATTGCCGAATTACAGTGGATGCACGAAAGTTCAACCTCATTTCCTTCCGGTCATTCGATGGTTTCGGTTGTGTTTTATGGCATAATAATGTATTACATTTATGACAGCTTATATTTTAATGCTAAACAAAAGAAGATCTGGATTGCTAGTATTAGTGTTTTAATTCTCTTGATAGGATTTTCAAGATTAGTTTTAGGTGTACATTATTTTTTGGATGTGTTAGGTGGTTATGCCTTTGGGGTTGTTATCGTTGCAATAATAATTTTATTTTATAAAGTTAAATTAAGATTACCTAATATTGAGATAAAGAAAAAGCAAGCTTAACGGCTTGCTTTTTTAAAAATATAACATCATATCAAAGAAAATTAAACCAATAAAGAGAATAATAGTAATGAAAATATAAAAATTATTACTAGATGTTTTAATATAAAATAAAGAAATAATTAAAGGAATAAAACCTAAAGCACCTAAAACGGCAGCAAAATATCTAGTATCAGCAAAAAACATTAAAATTATGGCAATAACTTCAATTAGGCTAGAAGATAAAGCTAGATAATTAGTTTTTTTATCTGAATTATTAGTAAAGAGTAACACTATATTTGCGCCTTATCAGTTGGTTTAATATTTTCTTTAGCAATGCTTAGCATTAATTTTATTCTATTTTCTTGGTTTACTCTAGTAGCAGAAGGATCATAATCAATAGCCACTATATTAGCGTCAGGATGAATTTCTTTTATTTTTTTCATAACACCCTTACCACAAATATGATTAGGAAGGCAACCAAATGGTTGAGCACAAATAATGTTGCCATAACCGATTTCAACTAATTCCATCATTTCAGCAGTTAAAAGCCAACCTTCCCCCATTTTAGTACCATGTGATAAAACACCTTCAGATAATTCTTTTGTTTCTTTAAAATACTTCATTGGGGTGAATTTAGTTGTTTTGATAGCCTTGATCATTAAATCTTCGCGTCTTTCTAAATATTTAATAATAAATTTAGCAATATATTTTTTTAATATTCCACTACCATAAATATTATAATCATAGATTTGATTATAAATACAGTAGAAGATAAAGCCATATAACCCAGGCACCATGGCTTCAGCATTTTGACTGACTAAGAACTCTTCTAAATTATTATTGCCAAGACCGGCATATTTAATATAGATTTCCCCAACCACTCCGACTTGTGGTTTCTTATGGCTTAGATCTAGTTCTAAGTTATCAAAGTCATGAGCTATTTTGAATAAGTTCTTTTTAATGGAGCTTAAAGATAATCCTTTATTTTTATCAAACTGAATAGATAAATCAGCAATCCATTTTTTAGTTAGTTTAGCGGTATCCCCTTTATTAACTTCATATGATCGAGCTTTATTACGTAGATACATTAAGAAGTCACCATATGTCATGGCAGCAGCAACCTTTTTTATTAAAGTATATGTAATAGTTAAACCACTATCTTTTTCAAGATTTGAAGCATTTAAACTTACAACAGGTACATAGGGATAACCGGCTTTAATAAGAGCTTTTCTAAGTAAATGGATATAATTAGATGCTCTACATCCCCCACCTGTTTGAGTTATTAGAAGAACGACATTGTGAGTATCTTCTCTATGGTTTAATGCATCAATAAATTGTCCTATTACCAATAAAGCAGGGTAACAAGTATCATTATGAACATATTTTAATCCCTCTTCAACAACTTCATGTCCTTCGTTATGTAAAACTTCAACTTTATAACCAGAGCCTTTTAAAGCATTTTCAAATAAAGTCATATGAATATCGAGCATTGAAGGGATTAATATAGTGTGGGTTTTACGCATATCTTTAGTAAATTTAGGATAATCCATGATTATTTATCTCCTTGCTGTTCATCTAAGGCACTAAATAAAGAACGAAGTCTTATTTTTATAGCCCCTAAATTAGTTATTTCATCAATTTTTAATTGCGTATATATTTTATCTTTTTCTTCTAAAATAGATTTCACTTCATCAGTTGTAATAGCATCAAGACCACAGCCAAAAGAAACTAATTGGACTAATTCTAAGTCTTTAGACTTAGCTACATATTTAGCTGCATCATATAATCTAGCGTGATATGTCCATTGATTTAAGACATTAACTTTAGATTTAGGAGTTAAATAACTAATGCTTTCCTCAGTAACAATTCCAACATCAAAAGTAGAAATCAATTTATCAATTCCGTGGTTTATTTCAGGATCTAAATGATAAGGTCTACCAGCTAAAACAATGATTCTTTTATGGTTCAATCGAGCAGTAGTAATGATTTCTTCACCTTTTTCTCTTAGATATGCTAGATGACTAGCATATTCATTATAAGCCGCTTCAGTAGCTAATTTTAGCTCTTTTTTGGTGATGCCAGTAAAATATTTATTTAAAATTAATGGTATTTTCTTTAGGAACAATTCTTTATTATGAATACCGATAAAATCACAAATAAAATTAACGTCTTTAATAGCTTTTACATTATTTAATATTGTTTCAGGGTAATAAGCAACTATCGGACAATTAAAATGATTATCTCCTTTACCCTCATCAATATTATAAGACATACAAGGGTAGAAAATATTAGTAAAACCATCATTTATTAATTTTTCAATATGACCATGAACTAATTTAGCAGGATAACAAACCGTATCAGATGGGATAGTATGCTGACCTAAAGTGTATGTTTTATGATTTGAAAAACCACTATTAACCACTTCAAAACCTAACTTTGTAAAGAAAGTATACCAAAAAGGCCATAATTCAAACATATTAAGAACAAGAGGAATTCCTATTTTTCCTCTTTTACCTGGAACAGGTTTATAACTTGCTAAACGTTCTCTAGTAATTTCATAAAGATTCATATTAGTATTTGTAGTTTTTTTAGTAATTGGTTTTTCACATTTATTACCACTAATAAGTCGTGAATTATTAAAAATGTTAACTGTTAAAAGACAATGATTTTGACATAAACCACAATTAAAGTTTCTAGTTTCATGTTTGAAATTCTTAATTTCAGCTAAAGTTAAAACATTTGATTTATTTAATTTTAAACTCTTAGCATATAATGCCGCACCATAAGCACCCATAACACCAGAAATATTTGGGCAAACAACATTGAAGCCTAATTCTTTTTCAAAAGCTCTTAAAACAGCTTCGTTATAGAAAGTGCCACCTTGAACAACAATATGTTTACCAAGAGAACTAGCAGAAGTAGCTCTAATTACTTTATAAATAGCATTTTTAACAACACTTATTGAAAGACCAGCTGAAATGTTGTCGATTGTAGCACCATCTTTTTGAGCTTGTTTAACACTAGAATTCATAAAAACAGTACAACGGCTACCAAGATCAACAGGTTTTTTAGCCATTAAACCTAATTTAGCAAAATCTTCAATTGAGTAACCTAAAGCATTCGCAAAAGTTTGTAGGAAAGAGCCACAACCGGAAGAACAAGCTTCATTTAAGAAAATATTAGAAATAGTTTGGTGTTCTATTTTAAAACATTTAATATCTTGTCCTCCGATATCGATAATAAAATCAACATCAGGCATAAACTTTCTAGCAGCGTAGAAATGAGCCATCGTTTCTACTAAACCGCCATCTAATCTAAATGCTGTTTTAGCTAAATCTTCACCATAACCAGTTGAGGCAGCACCCCTTATATCGATATTAGGATGTGCTTCATATAATTCTAAAAAGATATCTTTTAAAACATCTATAGGATTACCTTTATTAGGTAAATATTTAGAATATCTTATATTTAAATCTTCATCCATTAATAGAAATTTTAAAGTTGTTGAACCACTATCTATACCAAGATATAAAGGCCCATTATATTCATCTAAAGGTAAGGTTGGAACAAAGTCTAAACTATGTCTTTTTCTAAACTCTTCTAATTCGTTTTCATCAGCAAATAATGGCGAATTAAAGGCATAAGTTGATTTATTTGTATAATTAGAAATTCTGTTTAATAATTCGGTTAAACTACCTGCATCGCTTGCCATTAAGGCCGCACCAATCGCAACATAATATAAAGAATTATCAGGACAAATACCTTTAACATTTAAGGCTTTGTCAAAGGCTTGTTGTAATTCTGATAAAAATGTTAAAGGGCCACCTAAATAAGCAACCTTACCACTGATTTCTCTACCTTGAGCTAGACCACCAATTGTCTGGTTTACAACAGCTTCAAAAATAGAAGCAGCGATATCAGACTTAGAAGCACCTTGGTTTAAAAGTGGTTGAATATCGGTTTTAGCAAAAACACCACATCTAGACGCAATAGAATAAATTTTTTGATGTCCTTTTGCGATACCATTTATTTCTGTTATATCTATATTCAATAAGGTAGCCATTTGATCGATAAAAGCTCCAGTACCACCAGCACAAGAACCATTCATTCTAACTTCCATACCATTTGTAAGGAAAAGTATTTTAGCATCTTCACCACCAAGTTCAATAATACAATCAGTTCCAGGGATTAATTTATTAGCCGCAATTCTTGTCGCATAAACTTCTTGTACAAAGTCTACCCCAATACCATCAGCTAAACCCATTCCAGCTGAACCTGAAATAGCAATAGGTGTATTATCTGACACGATATTATTATCTAAAAGATATTGTATTTTTTCGATTAAATTATCTTTAATGTGTGAATAATGTCTTTTATAGTCTTTATAAATTATTTGATCATTTTCTAGCACAATACATTTTATAGTAGTTGAACCTATATCTAAACCAATTTTCTTCATTAAAAAAACCACCTCACAAAACAAAACTAATTATATTATACAAAGTATAATTAGTCAATTTTAGGGCTTTAAAAAACAATTGTTTTTTTAATAAATAGGATAAAAAATTGTTGTTTATATAATCACTTTAATGTATAATATTTGCTAGCAGTGAAAAGAAGCAGGTGTTTTATCTGCATAAAATAGATGGAGGTATTCATGAAAGGGTTTAAAAAAATAGCTCTAGTTATTATAACAATGCTTACAGTTTTTGTTATAACTTCTTGTAGCGATACAAAAATTAAAACAAATTTAAATGTAGCAAGCAGAAATAATAAACTAACACTAGTAGCAACATTTATAGATGAAGATGAAAAAATATTTACTGACTATACACCATATGCCTATATTTATGAAATGGATGGCAATGAAGTTGGAGACCAATTAGAATCATTATCTTTTACATTAGATGATGAATTATCTAGTGGTGATACATTTGTTACTGATGAACTTGTTTTTGATGATTTAAGTGAAGAAACAAATTATACAATCCGCATTACTTTAACAATTGATGGTAAGAGCGAGACATTATATGAAGCAGTTCATAAAACTTCTGATCTAGGTACGGAAGAAAACCCAATTGAAATCGCAGCTGGCGATAAAGAAGCCTTCTTAGCTATGGCTGATGATCGTGAAGCATATTATGTTTTACTTGGTGATATTGATTTTGCGGGTGAAGAAATTGATCCTTTATTCACTTCAACAACTAGACGTTTTGAAGGTGGGTTAGATGGAAATGGATATACTATTAAAAATTTTGCTATTTCTTCAAATAATCAATATAATGGTTTATTTGGCGTGAATAACGGGGTTATTAAAAATTTAAAAATTGATAATGAAACAATTACAAGTGAAAGAACAAGCGAAATGAATTGTGGTTTACTTGTTGGTTATAACACTGGTATTATTGATAATGTTACAATTTCTAATTCAACTATTGTATCTAAATCTACTGCCTACACTTTAACATATAATCAAAATGTTGGTGGTTTAGTAGGGTATTGTGGTACATCTAATGGTAGTACAGAAGTTACAAATTGTTCTTTAAATAATGTTAGAGTAGATGCTGCTGTACGTCATCAAGCTAACGTTGGTGGTTTAATTGGTGAAGTTAGTTTAGCTTATTCAGTTAGAAATGCGCAAAAAATTGAAAACAATTATGCTAATGTCGGTATTAGAGTAGCTCAAGAAATTAGAGCATCAATTGCTGATGCTGTTGATATTAATATTGGTGGTTTAGTTGGTTTTTGTGCTTCTGCATTAACAAATTGTGTAGTAGATACAAATATTTCAGCTAGCGAAGAAGAAAATGCTGTAGCTTCAGGTATTACAGTAACAACAACTAAAGCTGACAGTGCTAATTATGAAAATGGATTTACTGATTATAATTTAGCAGTTGGTGGTGTTGTTGGTAATTCATATAATAATGTTGCGAGACATTTAAGTAATATTGCCTTTATCGGTTCATTAGATGTTGCAGCTAGCCCTGTTTATCAAACTTATGTAGCAGGTTTAATTGGAATATTAGGAAATAATATAGAAGTAGATCATGCTTTAGTAAATGTGTCATCTTTAAAAATCGTTGGTCCTAAAGCAGCAACTGAAACAAATGAAACTACAGGTGAAGAAGAAACTGAAACTGCTACATATAACTTATATTATGGTTTATTAATAAGTAGTGAAGTTGAGGCAAATTATTACCAAGAAAATAAAATTATATCTTATAATGCTACCCCAACAATTAGTGTTGATTCAGATTATGTGACAAGCTATGAAGCTTATAATAGTACAGATATTACAAGTTTCAGTGATTTTGTTAAAGGTTATATTAATTAATTAAAAGGAGCTTGGCTCCTTTTTAAGCTAAAAGGAGGACATATGTTACGCTTTTATAATTCATTAACTAACAAAATTGAAGATTTTGTTCCTCTAAAGGATAAAGAAGTAAATATTTATGTTTGTGGTCCAACAGTTTATAACTATATTCATATTGGAAATGCTAGACCAGTAGTTTTTTATGATTTAGTAAGAAGATATTTAATATTTTGTGGATATAATGTGAAATTTGCTTCTAATATTACCGATATTGATGATAAAATAATAAACAAGGCGGAAGAATTAGGCAAAACAGAAAAAGAAATAGCCACTTATTATGAAAAAGCTTATTTTAATGATACTGATAGATTAAATTCTTTACGCCCGGATTATATTCCACATGCTACAGAATATATTCCTGATATGATCAATTTTATTGAAGATTTAATTGCCAAAGGATTTGCCTATAATGTTGATGGTGATGTTTATTTTAGAATTGCTAAAATAAATGATTATGGTATTTTATCAAACCAAGATCAAAAAGAATTAAACGAGGGCGCTAGAGTTGAAGTCGTAGATAAAAAAGAAAATCCATTAGATTTTACATTATGGAAAAAAACTAGCACAGGAATAAAATGGCCAAGTCCTTTTGGTGAAGGTAGACCAGGCTGGCATACTGAATGCGTAGTGATGATTCATAAATTATTTGGTAATTTAATCGACATTCATGGTGGTGGTATGGATTTAAAATTCCCACATCATGAAAATGAAATTTGTCAATGTGAAGCTTTATATAAAACTCATCTAGCCAAGAATTTTTTACATGTTGGCCGAGTTGATTTAAAAGGCGTAAAAATGTCAAAATCTTTAGGTAATTATATCTTTGTTAAAGATTTTGATACATTAGAAAAAATAATGGTTTTACGTTTAATTTTGTTATTTTCACCATATCGTGCTAATATTAATTATCAAGATGAATTATTTGAACAATATAAAGCGATATATGAAAAATGGCAAAGAGCTTATAAACAAGCTTATTATTATTTACAAGCTAATGATTTAACTAATAAAGAAATAGATGAAAACATAATTTCTACCTTTAAATCATATATGGATGATGATTTTAATGTTCAAAATGTTCAAACTTTATTAGATGAACTTGTGAAAAACATTAATCAATTATTTAGAAATAAAGATTATGCTTCATTAAATATTAAACTAAATACATTTATAACTATTACGAATGTCTTTGGTATTAATTTTAATGTAAATGAACTAGACGAAGACACTAAGCACATTTATTTATCATGGCAAGAAGCTCGTAATAATAAAGACTTTGAGACTGCTGATAAATGGAGAAATGTATTATTAGATAAAGGAATATTATAGATGAGTGCTAATTTATATAATGGCTTAACATTAGCTTATGTTGGCGATGCGATATTTGAAGTTTATATGCGTAATTACGCTTTAGAAAAAGGCTTAGCTAAAGTGAAAAATCTCCATCAATACGTAGTGCCAAAGGTAAGTAATAAAGCAGAGGCTAAATATATTAATTATTTAATAGAAAATGATTATTTAAATGAAGATGAAGTTAATATTTTTCTAAAAGGCCGTAATGCTAAAATTCATACAGTTCATAAAAACTTAGATGAATATCATGCGGCTACAGGTTTTGAAGCTTTGATTGGTTACCTGTATTTAGAAAAAAAGTTAGATAGATTAGCAGAAATTATAAATTTAGTTAAGGAGCTAGTATAATGGCAAAAGACGAATTCATAGTTGAAGATAAACCTAAAAAGAAAACTAGAAAAAAGCCGGTTTTAGAAGAACTAGAAGCAATAATTCAAGAAGAAACACCGGTGGTAGCTGAAGAAAAGCCAATTCAAAAGAGTAAAGTTAGTGAAAAAACAACTCCTGAAAAAAAGAATATTGTTGAAAAACAAGAAGAAAAAGTTAAAGAAGAAGTGGTTGCTGAAAAAGTAGAAGAAAAACCATCTTCTGAACCAGAAAAAGAAGAAAAAATATCTAGCAGCTTAGAAAAATTCATTCTTAAACGGCAAAAGCAAAATAAAGCTAAAGCAGAAAAAAGACAAAAAAAGGATGATGAATTAGAACTTAAACGTTATAATCCCGATCCTGAATATGGTTTAACTGATAGTGATATTGAAAAGCGTAAGAGTCAAGGCTTAACTAATAACGTAAAAGTGGGTTCAACTAAATCAATAAAAAAGATTATTTTTTCTAACTTAATAACCTTTTTTAATATTTTGACATTTACTATTGCTGGTATCTTAATTTCAGTTAAAGCTTTTACTGATTTATTCTTTGTAGTAATTGTTAGTGCTAATATTATTATTGGTATTATTCAAGAGATTAAAGCCAAAAATATTATTGATAAATTGTCTTTAATGCAAGCCCCTACCGCCTTTGTTATTAGAAATGGTGTTAGAAGTGAAGTTGCGGTTAATGAAGTTGTTTTAGATGATATATTAGTATTAGAAGCTGGTAAACAAATTCCTTCAGATGCTATATTACTTGAAGGCAGTGCTGAGGTTAATGAAAGCTTATTAACAGGTGAAAGTGATGCAATTGTTAAAAAGCCTGGTGATACCTTATATAGTGGTTCATTTATCATTAGTGGTAATTGTAAAGCTAGAGTAAATAAGGTAGGTAAAGACAATTATATATCACGTTTATCAGGTGAAGCTAAATTATATAAAAAGCCAAAATCTGATTTGTTAAAATCTTTAAATGTTATCATTTTAATTATGGCATGCATCATCATTCCAATAGGTTTAACTCTATTCTATATGCAATATATTCAAAATGGTGTGGATTATGTAACATCAATTAGAAAAACTGCAGGTGCGATGGTTGGTATGATTCCATCAGGGCTTATGTTACTGTCATCAGTAGCTTTAGCAGTTGGGGTTATACGATTAGCACAAAATAAAGTTATGGTTCAAGAATTATACTGTATTGAAATGTTAGCTAGAGTTAATGTTTTATGTTTAGATAAAACAGGAACAATAACAGATGGTACAATGTCAGTTAAAGATGTTATTGAATATGGTAATAATTTTGGTATAACTACTAAAGCAGTTATTAATGGTATGTTAAATGCTTTAAAAGAAAATAATTTGACGCAAAAAGCATTAGAAGAAAAATTTGGTTCTAATAAAAAGATTAAATATCATTCTTTAATTCATTTTTCAAGTCAAAGAAAATATAATGCCGTTAGCTTTGAACGTTATGGTACATTCATAATGGGAGCACCTGAATTTGTTTTAAAAGATGATTTTGAAATATATAAGAAAGAAATAGATGATTATTCTAAACGTGGTTATAGAGTTTTAGCCTTAGCACATAAAGAAGGCTATATTGAAAATGGTAATTTACCAGAAGGAGAAATTAGCCTAGTAGCTACAATTTTAATTGAAGATAATATTAGACCAGACGCGGTAGAAACTATTAATTATTTCAAGGCAAGTGGGGTTGAAGTAAAAGTAATATCTGGTGATAATCCACTTACAGTAGCTAAGATAAGTGAAAGAGCTGGTATAGCTAATGCAAGTGAATGCATTTCTCTAGATGGTATGTCTGATGAAGATGTTGTTAGAGCAGCCACAAGATACACTGTATTTGGCCGGGTTTCACCAGATCAAAAGCGAATTTTAGTTAGAGCTTTAAAAGAAGCTGGTAAGACTGTAGCCATGACAGGTGATGGTGTTAATGATATTTTAGCATTAAGAGAAGCTGATTGTTCAATCGCGATGGCTTCTGGTAGTGAAGCGGCTCGTAATGCTAGTCACTTAGTTTTAATCGATTCTAACTTTAGCTCTATGCCTAAGGTTGTAGCTGAAGGTAGAAGAGTTATTAATAATGTTTCAAGAGTAGCATGTTTATTTTTAACTAAAACAATATTTAGTTTCTTGTTAGCTATTCAAGCTTTAAATAGTAGTGGTATATATCCAATTAGTACAGTTCAATTATCAATTATTGATTTCTTTGTTGTAGGTATACCGTCATTCTTCTTAGTATTAGAGCCTAATAATAATGAAGTTGATAGTAAGTTCTTGCCAAACATCTTAAAAGGTGCGTTGCCAGGGGCAATAACGATCTTGATATGTTCTATTTTAACTTTCCAACTAGTTGAATATTTAAATTATGATTTTATGACTTCATCAACAATAATAATTATTGTTGCAACTAATACATGTTTAATGGTTTTATTTAAGGTATGTCGTCCATTTAATAGATTACGTAAAATAATTTGCGGCACATCTTATACATTATTTGTTTTATGTATTATTTTCTTACCAAGTTTATTTGAAATTAGGCCAATTTTTGCCTTTATGGAATATAATTCCGATACGGTAGAAATAACGAGATTAGATAGCACACCTTCAATTGCGATTTCTGAGGATTATAACTTTGTTTTAGATGGTGTGGTTTATGACACTAAAGCTACAGCAAATTATCAATATTTAAACACAAGATCAGAAAATGGTAATTTAGCAATCAATTCAGGTCAAGGTTGGAATGTGGTTAATAAAGACGATGAGCCTTATGTGATTAAAAACCCAGAACTATCAATTGATTCAAATAATAATCTATATGCTGGTGGTTATTTAACAGAAGCGTTAAAATTTACCGATGATATATCTAGAATTAAATTGAAAATTGCTAGTGATGGTAAAGTTACAATTTATAGTGTTGGTGATAATGGTGAAGAAAGAGAAATTCCTAATCAACCTGATTATTCAATATTACCGCAAATAACGCTTAACAGTGCTGGTTATTTAGTAATTGATGGTAATGAAAATAATGCTATTTATAAATGGAATGATGGAGAAATAAAAACTATAAGTTTAGATGAAAATTTAAATGTCGTAATAAATGGTGAAATCTATTCTTATACAACAACTGATGGTCAAAAATATAACTTAACAGTAGCAATGCCAAGCATTTCATATTCGGTAGATAATCATATTGTTATTGATGCACAAGCAGTTAAATATGAAAATGGTACAAACGTAACCTTAACTAGTTTAGGGGAAACTAACCTAGGGGATTTAATTGAATATGAAAGAACAACTTTAAATTATGCGGATAAAAAGATTAAATCAAACGGTAACTACTATAATTTTTATAATGTTGATGCTGATAATTATATAACTACAAATATTCCAATTATCATTCCCCAAATCTCAACAACAACTGCCGGAAGATATATTATTGATGGTAAATACACTTCTTATGAAGCCTTAACAATTGGTGGTGACTCATCAACTAATTTAAATGTTACTGAAGATGGTTATTTAACTATCAACGATTTTAAAACTGATTATAAAGCAGATTACAGTATTCAAAAAGGTGGTATAGTTCAAAAACTATCAATCCCTGCCATCTTGATTTTATTAACACTATGTTTAGGTTCAGCTCCAATCATTAAAATATTAACTGGATGTGTACCATGGTGTAAACAAACGATAAAAAGTGTTCAAAACATTTTATCTAAATTTTAAAAGTGGTTTTTACCACTTTTATTATTTATAGATATTTGCTATAATTCATACGGAAAAGGCGTGGCATAAAATGATTAAAATTTATGGTAAAAACTTACTAAAAGAGGCTATTTTAAATAAGGCTCCTCTTAAAGAAATTTATGTATTAAATACAGAAAGAAAAATGATTGATTTATTAAATGAACATAATTTAAAGTATAAAATAACGGATAAACAAACTTTAAACAATTTATTTGGTAATAATCATCAAGGGATAGGAGCAATAAGAGCAGATTATAAAACCTACTCTTTAGACTATTTTTTTAGTGAGGAAAGTGAAAAGAGAATTTTAATATTAGACGGACTTAATGATCCGCAAAACTTTGGAGCCATTATTAGAACAGCTGATGCATTTAATTTTAAAGGTATAATTTTAGGTAATAACCGTAGTGTACCTATTACCTCAGTTGTAGCTCATGTTTCAACCGGCGCAATTGAATATGTACCTATTTGTTATGTTAATAGTTTAGCAAATGCAGTAAAACAACTTAAAGAAAATGGGTATTGGATTATAAGTGCAGAAGCTTTTGGTAATACTAATATTACCGATATCTCATTAGATAGAAATATAGCCTTAATAATAGGGTCAGAAGGATTTGGTATTAGTAAAACCTTATTAAAAGAGTCTGATTATATTGTTAGTATAGGTATGAAGGGCCATGTTAATAGTCTAAATGCTTCAGTTTCGGCTGGTATTTTAATGGAAAAGTTAAAATAAGGAGATAAATGTATTTAGGGTGGAATGATTACGAATTAATCTATTTGATTAAAGAAGGTAATTATAAAGCTCTCAACCTTATGTATCATAAATATAGTGCTTTTATTCGTTTAAAAGCTCGTGAATGTGGATTTAAGGGCTTTTATTTAGACGATTGTGTTCAAGAGGGATTGATTTTACTAAATAAAGCTCTTAAATTATATGATAGCAGTTATAATAAAAGCTTTTGGTCATATTTTAACTTAATTTTACAAAGACGATTATGGCGTTTTTATAAAGAAATTAAACCTAATTATCACGATGTGTTAGCAGTTGAAATAAAGGATGATAATGTTTTTAAAGAAAGGGTAATTGAATATAGTTCAGTTTTTAAAGATGAACATTTAAAAATGGTTTATAAAGAAATCTATTATTACAACACGAAAGTTGAAGATTTAGCTAACAAACTAGGTGTAAAACCATATACAATTTATCGTGACTTGAAAAAAATTAAAGAAATCTTAAGATTAGAGTTTGACTTATAAGTTAAAAAAATGTAGAATTATATAGACACGGTTAAGGTGGTTTTTTTAATATGCGAAAAAAAGTTATTTTGATTTGTGAAGAATGTTTAAGTAGAAACTATACTACTACAAAAAGTCCACAAAAAGAAGGTGTGCGTTTAGAGATTAAAAAATTTTGTCCTAAATGCAATAAATATACAATACATAAAGAAACAAAATAAAGGGTGATTATATGGCTATTAAGGAAAAACAAGTTGAAAAAAAATCAAAGTTATTAGAAATTTTATCTAAAGATTATCGTTGGGAAAATTACGTTTTCTTTATAATTTCTTTACTAGTATTAGTTTTAGGTACATTAATATTAACTAACACAATAACTATTAATGAAGATGCATTTTTAATTGGCCCAATCGCTAATATATTTGCATGGCTAATGGTAGCATTTGGTGGCTTAGCTTTAATTTATGCAGTTTATCCTTTTTTTAAACCAGCATTTCCAGAGATAAAAAGAGTTACATGGTTAAAAGGATTAAAATACTTTGGTAATGTATTAAGAGTATTTATTTTCATTATTATTTTAGCTTTGTTATTTGTTCTATATGATTATTTTATTACAGCAGCTTTAGGAAAGATTATGGAGAATATCTAATGAAAAGATGGTATGTAGTTCAAACTTATTCAGGATATGAAAATTCTGTTTTAGAAGATTTAGAATCTAGAAAAGATTCAATGGGTTTATCAAATAAAATTTATCAAATATTAGCTCCAGAAATTGAAGAAGAGGTTCTAGATAAAAATGGTAAACCAGCTGTAGATAAAAAAGGAAATAAAAAAGTAAAAGTATCTAAAATATATCCAGGCTACATTTTCTTAGAAATGGAAGTTGAAAAAGAAATCGATGATACAACTTGGTTTATTATTCGTAATACACCAAAAGTAACCGGCTTTTTAGGTTCATCTGGTCATGGTACTAAACCAGTTCCAATTCCTCAAGATGAAATGAATAGAATCTTAGAAAAAATTGGTTTAATTGAAAAAACAAGTTTCAAAGAAGGGGACCAAGTTGAAGTAATAGCTGGACCTTTTATTGGTCAAACTGGCGTTGTTTCAGCAGTTAATTTAGAAAAAGAAGAAGTTGAAGTTATGATTGAAATGTTTGGTAGAGCAACACCAAGCGAATTACAATTTGGCCAGGTTAGAAAAATTGCTTAATATAGTTAAGAAGAAATTAATAGTTCTAATATTTTTTGCGTTTTTGATTAGCGATATATGTCAAATTATAAAACCGTTAATAGAAACTAATACTTATAACTATGAAAGATTTGATATAGTTTATTCTATAATTAATGATCAGGTGGTTATTCATATATCATTAATATATGCCTTGATAGTATTAATCTTATATTTTAGTTTTAATTTCTTTAAGAAATCTAGAGGGTAATTCACCCTCTATTTTTTATTAGAAAAATAAAATTTATATTGCATATTGAATAGATATTTGTTATAATTACAAAGCACGTATTTAGTACGTCAGTGGGAGGTTAAAACCGTTTAACCACATCATTGAAAGAAGGAGGAAATAAAATGGCTAAGAAAGTAGTTAAAGTAGTTAAATTACAGATTCCAGCCGGTAAAGCTAATCCAGCGCCTCCAGTCGGTCCAGCATTAGGACAGGCAGGCGTTAATATCCCAGGCTTTTGTTCACAATTCAATGATCAAACTAAAGATAAAATGGGATATGTTCTACCAGTAGTAATTTCTGTATATGAAGACCGTTCTTTCACATTTGTTGTTAAGACTCCACCTGCTTCAGACTTATTAAAGAAAGCTGCAGGCATTGAAAAAGGTTCTAACAACTCTAAGAAGAACATTGTAGCAAAAATAACTAAAGCGCAAGCTGAAGAAATTGCTAAAATGAAGATGCCTGACTTAAATGCTAATGACGTTGAAGCGGCAACTAAAATCATCGCTGGTACTGCTCGTAACATGGGTATTACAGTTGAAGATTAATTAAAGGTTGTTTATACAGCCTAAATTTGTGGGAGGAAATTCCCGCTTAACCACATTTTAGGAGGAAAATATGAAGAGAGGAAAGAAATACCAAGAAGCAGCAAAATTAGTTGATGCTAATAAAGTTTATTCAGCTTTAGAAGCTTTAGAATTAGCTTGTAAAACTTCAACTGTTAAATTTGATGCTTCTGTTGATGTAGCATTCCGTTTAAATCTTGATCCACGTAAGGCAGAACAAAATATTAGAGGCGCTATTGTTTTACCTAATGGTACTGGTAAAACTCGTCGTGTTTTAGTTTTATGCCGTGGTGCAAAACAACAAGAAGCAACAGCAGCTGGTGCAGATTATGTTGGCGATAGCGAATATATTCATAAAATCCAACAAGGCTGGTTTGATTTCGACATTATTGTTGCTACACCAGATATGATGGGTGAACTTGGACGTTTAGGTCGTATTTTAGGTCCTAAAGGTTTAATGCCAAACCCTAAAACTGGTACAGTTACAATGGATGTAACTAAAGCAGTTCAAGAAATTAAAAACGGTAAAGTTGAATATAGACCTGATAAAGTAGGTAATATTCAAATGACTATTGGTAAAGTATCATTCGGAGCTGAAAAATTAGCTCAAAACTTAAAAGCAGTTTATGATACTTTAACAAGAGTTCGCCCTTCTACAGTAAAGGGTACATACATTAAAAATATTTCTGTAGCTTCTACAATGGGCCCTGGTGTTAAAGTTAACCCAGATACTATTGTTGCTGCAGGCAAATAATTTACCAAAGACAGTAGGTGTGCGTTAGCACTTAATTTCTACCGAGGTAGGGAAAAGAATCTTCTTTGCCATGCTCGGTAGAGAAGATTTTTAAATTTATACGGAGGTGCAAAATGTCTAGTGCAATAGAACAAAAGAAAACCTTAGTTGCCGAATTAGTTGAAAAAATTAAAGCTTCAAAATCTATTGTAGCATTCAAATATCAAGGTTTAACAGTAGAAAAATTTCAACAATTAAGAAGAGCAATGCGCGCTAATGGTTGTGATGTTCAAATTATAAAAAATAACATTACACGTCGTGCAGCTAGCGAACTTGGTTATGCTGCTTTTGCTGATAGCATGTCAGGTCCAATCGCTATTGCTTTTGCAACTGAAGATATGGTAGCACCAGCTAAACAAATCTATACATTTGCTAAAGATAATACATGTGTAGAAGTTGTAAGTGGTGTTGTAGATGGTGACGTATATAATGTTAACCAATTAGAAGAATTATCAAAACTTCCATCATACGAAACATTATTAACTCAATTAGCTGCTGGTATGTTAGGTACAGTAAGAAATTTAGCAGTAGCTTTAAATTTGTATGTTGAAGAACATGAAGAAGCCGCAAATTAATAAGATATAAATAGGAGGATATAACAATGGCTAAGTTAACAAAAGAAACATTTATTGAAGCATTAAAAGAAATGACTATTCTTGAAGTAAAAGAATTAGTAGATGCAATGAAAGAAGAATTTGGTATTGATCCAAGTGCAGTTGCTGCTGCTCCTGCTGCTGGTGCTGCTGCTGGTGCTGCTGCTGCAGAACAAACTGAATTCGATGTAATTTTAAAAGCTCCAGGTGCAGCTAAATTAGGTGTAATTAAAGTAGTTAAAGAAATCACAGGTTTAGGCTTAAAAGAAGCTAAAGAATTAGTTGATAATGCACCAAAACCAGTTAAAGAAAAAGTTTCTAAAGCTGAAGCAGAAGAAATTAAAACTAAACTTACTGAAGCTGGCGCTGAAGTAGAAGTTAAGTAATTAAAAGCCTAGTATACTAGGCTTTTTCTTTAAAAAATATGTCACATTATTACTCTAAAAATCCCGATGTATTATCTAACCCTCAAGAAATAAATTATCAGTTTAAAAACAAATTATTTAAATTCAAAACTGATAATGGAGTTTTTTCTAAACAATATGTAGATTTTGGTACTAATTTATTATTAAACTCTATAACTATAAATAATATTGAATTTCCGCTACTAGACTTGTGCTGTGGTTATGGCGTAGTAGGTATAGTCTTAAAATCACAAACAAATAAAGCAGTCTATGCTACTGATATTAATGAAAGAGCAGTTTTATTAACTAAAGAAAACGCTAAAATTAATAACGTTAATATTAATGTATATAGTGGTGATATGTTTGAAAACATACCTGATATTAGTTTTAGCCAAATTCTTTTAAATCCACCAATTAGGGCAGGAAAAAAAGTGGTTTTTAACTTGTATTTAGAATCTTATAATCACTTAGTCACTAATGGTGAATTAGATATTGTTATTCAAAAGAAGCAAGGTAAAGATAGTACTTTAAAATATTTAAAAGAATTATTTAAAGAAGTTAATATCATTAATAAAGATAAAGGTTATTTTATAATTCAAGCCAAAAAATAGGACGAAAGTCCTATTTTTTTATAAAATTAACTAAATTTTACAAAATCTTTTTTTCTATTAATATAATTTTCATAAAGCGCTTTTATTTTCATATTAAAAAGAATAATGTTCGAATAATTTAAATATTAAAAAATAAAATTCAGCATATTAATCGTTAATAGGCTTATTATTTCTAAAAAACGCCTTGACATTAAAATGCTAAAAGTGTATATATTAAATATAATTGGTTATAGTTTTATGCTTATAAATAGTATCTATACGAGGAGGAAGAAATGATGAGAAAAATTTATATTTTTGTTTTACTGTTACTAATTTGCTTTTTTATGGTTTCTTTGGAAGTAAATGCATATATTGATACTGGCTTTACGGAAGATGCGATAGTTCCACCAGATGAAGATATAGTTTACGAAGATGCCGAAATTGGTAAAGTGTATGATTATTACTCACGGGTTAGAGCTAAATTTGCAAATATAGCAGTAACATCTTTAGATTTTGATGAAGTTGGAAGCGAACAAAGATTAGCTAAAATTGAATCTACTGGTGAAGAAATATATGAAGAATATGCACCATATACTTTTCACCTATTTAAAGTTAATGCAATTTTCAATATGCCATATGAATCACAATTTATAGGTTTATTTAATCCTGGTGGTGAAGTTTCACTATCTTATGGTGAAACAATCGGCATGACATATAATGAAGGTATTAGCACTAGTTTATCCACTAATATCGGAATAAACAAGGAATTAGGAATAGAAATTGGACCACTATCAATTGGTACAGGCAGTAATATTGAAATTAGTACTGCTATATCAAACTATGTTGAGATTGGTCAAACTTTTGAAGGCTCAAAACAAATATCTCTAACTTTTGTCGCCAATGAGCCAGGGTACTATATGCTTCAAAAGCGTGCAAATTTTAATATGTATATTGTAGTTTCTTTTGAAAAAATATTTGATGTTATCGAAAACGAACGATTTGATGGTAGTGTGGAATATATATATTTAGAAAAATATAAAGCTATAGGCATAAATTATCATTTTACCTTGATAAAAGATTTAGGATTTAGTTTCACAAGATATTTGCTTTTAGATAATGGGGTTGATATGTACTATGCTGATCAAAAAATGAATGATTTTATTTATTTTTAATTTAAAGTGAGGAAAGTTATTAATGCTTAAGTTAGTGAATGTTTTATAATATAATTACTGATGATATGCAAAATATAATTAACATTTACAAAAGTATATTAGGAATTAATAAAGAAGGACATTGTTATTCTAATAATCAAGTTAAGGCTTTTTATGGTCTTAACTTGGTTCCTAATATAACAGTTAAAGAAAATATATTATTATATGATGTAATTAAAAAAGAGGAAATTCCTGCAGAATTTGAAAAAATATTAGAAACAAAACTACAAGATATAAGTATTTTAGATAAAGTTAAATTAATAATATTTCTATCTAAAGTATTAGATAAAAATATTATATTGCTTATAGATGAACATAATGATTTTGATACATCAGTCTTCAATTTGTTAGAGAAAAATAAAAATGATTTTTTATTTTTAATTGGAACATCTAATTCTTACAATTATCAATGTGATGAATTAAATCTAAATAATTATATAAAAATAAGCACAAAAGAAAATGGTATAGAAAGCCTATATCAAAGAGAAAAACTAAATAAAAAAGCAATTAAAGGCCTAAATAAATCATTAAAAAGTAGTATTCTTCTTAAAGTTTTAACGATAATATTAATTGCACTTTTAACCGCAAGTACAAGCTTTTTTTGTCAACTTAGAACTTATCAATATGATGACATCTTATTTAAAGGAGTTAATAATAGAGAAACTTTTGCTATATTAAACACACAAGATGACATTAATGTAGGATTAAAAAGAGTATATAGTGATTTTAATATTTCTAATTTATTTAGTGTTGGTAATATGCCTGAAGTTTTAAACCCACTATTTAAAGATACAAAATATGCCACGTCACATATATTTAATGAAGATATGGCGGATTTCGAAATAGTAATAACAGACTATACTTTTTATTATTTAAGAGATTTAGGACTTATTAATTTTCAAGAAATAGATGAATGTGTAGATAAAAAAATAACACTTTCTATTTATGATGGTTTGAACTTAAATAATCATGAAATTTATTCTACCTATGATTTTTTAATTAAAGATATTATCATTACTCCTTTTACTAAGTTTTATTTAAATAATATAGATTATGATTATAATTTATATAGTGATTTATTTTATATAAAAGGTAATAAAAATACCTATTTTTACTTAAGAGAAAAAATAAAACAAGTAGCTTTTAGTATCAATGTTAATGATAAATATGAAGGAGTTAGTGTAGACTTAGAAAATACATATAATTTAGAAAAAAATGAAATTGTTATGTCTAAAACTTTTAGAGACAAACATTTTAAAAATTATGATATTGATGACGAAATAGAACTAATATTTAAATATACTAATGCTATTATTCCTGAATATACTTATAAAACTAAAGTGATAATAGAAGAAATTGTTGAAAGTAATAATAATTTAACTAATGCATATATAAGCAATGATTTAGCTACAATTATTCGAAATACTGACTATTTATTAAATTTTAACTATTTTGATTCTTTTTATTTAAATGGCAAAGAAATTAAAGATAATTGGGAATTATTTTATAGTTATTATGATGCTGATAAAGCATATATAATAGGTGATTTAGAAAAAGAAGTAGCTACTTTCTTTACTACAATTAACAGTGATATAAATGTTTTAATAATTACTATGATAAGTATAATAGTTATTTTAATTTTTACAGTATTTATAGATAATTATTATTATTTAAACAAAAACAAAAAAGAATTATATTATTTATATTATAATGGAATAAACACTAATTTTAGCCTTATTAAGCTTTTTATTGTTAATACAATATCTTTAGTTATAGGATTTATATTGGCATTGCTAATAAATTATCTTTATATAATAATATTACATGAACAAATAAACAATTTTATTAATATAAACATAAAATGGTTATGCTATTTATTATCAATATTAATAATGATCGGCCCATATATTTTATTATATATCCTTGCCTATTTCCTATCTAAGAAGGTGAAAGCTAGATGATTGTACTTGATAAAATAAGTATTAGTTATAACAATAAAAATAATATATTAAGTGATTTCTCCTATCGCTTTTTAGATACCGGGTTATATGTTATTGTTGGTAAATCAGGCATTGGTAAGACAAGTTTATTAAACGCAATTGCTAAAATAATCCCAATAAAAGATGGGGAAATTTATTATAGTCAAGATATAGCTCAAATTGGCAACAGTTTATCATATATATTTCAGGATAATAATTTACTAGATGAATTAACTATTGAACAAAATATTAAGGTTTCTTTAAACCTAATTAATCAAAAGTATAATCAAAAAGAGACTATAAACTTATTAACAAAATTAAATTTAGCTCAATATTTAAAAACAAAAGTAAAAAATTTATCAGGTGGTGAAAGGCAAAGGGGATGTATTGCTATTGCCATATTAAAAAAATCTAAAGTTATTTTAGCGGATGAACCTAGTTCGAGTTTAGATGAAGATAATGCTAAAATAGTTTTAGATTTATTAAAAGATTTATCTAAAAGTAGTTTAATTATCCTTAGTACACATAATCGAAATATAATAGATGATTATGCAGATTACGTAATAGATTTAAATAGAAACAATGATTCTACTATTCAATATTCAAGTTCTTTAATAAAGCCAAAACGAAATAGTTACAATTTAAAGGCTAAAAATATGTTTGCAATCCATTTTAATGTTATGAGAACTAAGCTAATTAGCCATATTTTTACTTTTGTATTATTTACAATTTTATTGTTAGCAATAGGTTTCATGTTTAGTTTAAGTTTATACTCTAATGAAGCAATGCTTAAAGATTATTTTATAACCCATGATTTTCCTGTATATGCTGAAGGTGAAAATATTGAAAATTATTTTCAACATATACCCTGCAATAAAATATATCATCAATTATGTATTGGTGATGATTTTTATACCACAGAAGAAAGAGAAGATATAAAATATTATAATAGTCCATTATTTAAAAATGTCATAATTAATAATGATTTAGCTAATGGAGAAATTATTATTACGGATTACGCTGCCTATTTCTTAAAAAGCATTAAGATTCTTAATTTTAATGACCTTCTTGATTGTAGAAATGAAGGTTTAAAATACATAGTAGATAAATATTATAATGAAAATAATGAATATGTGGCATTATTGTATAATTTAAAAATTAAAGATGTGATTGATACTGGTTTTAAAGATTATTATAATGTTTTTGAATTTAATGATTTTAAAAGTAATGATAATAATAATGAATTCATTATGAGCACATTTATTTGTAATTCAGAAACATTATACAATATGTTTTATTATAAAACAGAATGTAATGATTTAAGTTTTAGAGATGTTGTTGTTTTTGGCGACTCTAATTTAAAAGATAATGAAATAATTATTGAAAATAAAGCTGCCTTGTTAGCTTTAGAAGAAATGTTTGGGTTTTCCTTAGAAATCGGAATGAGTGTCCAATTAGAACTTGAATCAGATAGTTTTCCTAACTATAAAGAAACAAGTACTTTTATTATAAAAGAAATAAAGAACAATGCAAATACGTTTACACCATATGTTTCAATAAGTGCAGAAAAGTCAATTGAATTATTTAAAAAAATGTTTATAGATGAGCCAAATTGCAGGCTATGTGGGCTTTATTTTACGGACGAAAGTGTAAATGAAAACGTAGATTCATTTATTAGTGTTGAACAAGGTATAAATTTGAATTATTACAAAAAGGATGAACTTAGTAACGCAAATTTAATGGTTTTACAAATTGAAAATTTATCAAAAATGATCGTTGTAGCAATAATTTTTATTTCTAGCTTAATTTTAGTTTATATATCTTATAATACTAATAAAGAAAACCGCAATGCCTTTAATATATTAGAATTATATGGGATGAAAAAAATTAATGAACTTGTATTTATTAGTATAAACAATTTTATTTTGCTTTTACTTAGTATCCTAGCCGCAACCATAAGTTTGTATTTTGTTAATAATTGGTATGATTCATACTTAGAAATTCAAAACAATATAGATAATTTATTAACAACATATAATTTTATGGCCATAGCAATAGCTTTTGGTATAGTAATAATTATTACTATTATAATAGAAGTGATTAGCTTTTTATTAATTTTAAAATTTAAGCCTAAAACTTATATTAACAAAATGTAGTATTTAAAATGCAGCATTAATTTTACTGTTTTTTTGCAAGTTTTTTCTTTGAAAAAATTGACATATTGACAAGTTTATAGTATAATTACAAAATGCATAAATGGTGGGGTTAGTGCGCCTTGATAGCCATTTTTAATTATTTGAAGGGGTGTATCTATGAATTATAAAATCGTTAAATACGGTAAAAAATCAGAGCGTAGAAACTATTCAAAAATTAGAACTGATGTAGAAATTCCTGATTTAGTAGAGATTCAAACTAAATCATTCGATCAGTTTGTTAACTTTGGATTAAGAGAATTATTAGATGATATATCTCCAATTGAATCTTTTAATGGAGCATTAAAGATTTATTTTGGCGATTATCGTTTTGAAGATCCAAAATATGATATAGTTCAATCAAAGTTAAGAGATGTTAATTATGCACGTCCATTAAAGGTTAAAGTTCGTCTTGAAAAAACAACAACAGGTGAACAAACAGAAAAAGAATTATTTATGGGTGATATTCCTTATATGACTCCGGTTGGTACATTTATTATAAATGGTGCTGAACGTGTTATAATATCACAAATTGTTCGTTCTTCTGGTGCATATTATTCAAAAGAAGTAGATAAGAAAACGGGAGCAGTTAAATATGCTGGTCAAATTATACCAACTCGTGGTGCTTGGATCAATTATGAAATGGGTAGCCGTGATGTTTGGTATGGTGAATTAGATCGTTCTAAAAAAATACCGTTAACGACTATTCTAAGAGCTTTTGGGTTAGATACAAATGAAAAAATCACTAATTTATTTGGTGAAGATGAACATTTTACAGCTACATTTGAAAAAGATGATTCAACTAATAGTGAAGATGCAGTTAGACTTGTTTATTCTAAATTAAGAGTCGGCGAAGAAAATGTTCCTACAGATGGAGCAAGACGTTTAATTAGAGAACGTTTCTTTGATGCAAAAAGATATGACTTACAAAAAGTTGGTCGTTTTAAATATAACAATAAATTAGATGTTTTCCAAAGAGCTAAAGGTTTAGTATTAGCTAAAGATGTAGTTCTTAAAGAAAAAGTTAATGAAGAAACTGGTGAAGTTTTAGAAGTTAATGAAGTTATTGCTGCTAAGGGTAGCGTAATTGAAGGCGAAGTATTAGCTACATTAGAAGCTAATCGTGAAGCTATTAGGGAAACTATTGATTTAGGTAATACTTTATGTGATGATCCTATTTGTGAAATATTATATGTTTATGCACCTAAATCAGAAGAAGTTGTTAAAGTAATTGGTAACTTACATACTGAAGAAGCACTACATATTACAATGTCTGATATTATTGCTTCATTATCATATTATTTTAACCTTTATAAAGGTATTGGTACACTTGATGATATCGATCATTTAGGTAATCGTCGTTTAAGATTAATTGGTGAATTATTAAAAAATCAATTTAGAATTGGCTTTGCTAAATTAGAAAAGAATATTCAAGATAGAATGTCTATAGTTGATGTTGCTGAAGCTACTCCTGAATCTTTAATAAACATTAAACCACTAACATCATCATTAAAAGAATTCTTTGGTTCAAGCCAATTATCACAATTCATGGACCAAATTAACCCACTTGCTGAAATCACACAAAAACGTCGTATTTCAGCCTTAGGTACTGGTGGTATTGCTCGTGATAGAGCCGGTGTTGAGGTGCGTGACGTTCATAATTCACACTATGGTAGAATGTGTCCTATTGAAACTCCTGAAGGTCCTTCAATTGGTCTTATTACATCTTTAGCTACTTATGCTAAAGTTAATGATTTTGGTTTTATAGAATCACCTTACTTTGTTGTTAAAGAGGGTGAAGATGGTCAAAAATATGTATCTGATGAAATTAGGTACTTATCAGCTGATGAAGAAAATGGAGTAGTTATTGCTTCAGCTTCTACTAAGCTTGATGAAAATGGCCATATTGTTGAAGATAAAGTTATAGCTAGACGTGATGGTGAAACTGAAATGTGTAATAAGGATGAAGTAAACTTTATGGATATTTCTCCTAAACAAATTGTTTCTGTTGCTGCTGCGTGTGTTCCTTTCCTTGAACACGATGATGCTACTCGTGCCTTGATGGGTGCGAACATGCAAAGACAGGCTGTTCCTATTATTAATCCTGAAAGTCCAATTGTTGGTACTGGTATGGAATATAGAGCAGCTAAAGATAGTGGTAGTGCTTTAATTTGTGAATTACACGGTTTTGTTGAATATGTTGATGCTAAAGTTATTAAAATAAGAGAAGATAATGGTTATCTTCATGAATATAAATTATATCAATTCTTACGTTCTAATAGTGCTACTGCAGTTATGCAACGCCCTATTGTTTCAGTTGGTGAAGAAGTTGATCGTGGCGATATTATTGCTGATGGTCAATCAATGAAAAATGGGGAATTAGCACTTGGTAGAAATGTTAGAGTAGCTTTCATGACTTGGGATGGTTACAATTATGAAGATGCTGTAATCATGTCAGAAAAGATGGTATATGATGATGTATATACATCATTACATATTGATGAATATCAAATTGAAGCTCGTGATACTAAACTTGGTAAAGAAGAATTTACTACTGAAATCCCTAATGTATCTGCGGATATGATTAGCCATTTAGATGCTAATGGTATAGTCATTCCTGGTACTGAAGTTAAAGAAGGCGATATTCTAGTTGGTAAAATTACACCTAAAGGACAAACTGATCCTACGCCAGAAGAAAAATTGTTATATGCAATATTTGGCGAGAAATCAAGAGAAGTTAGAGATAGCTCATTAAGAGTTCCTCATGGTGGTGGTGGTATTGTTCAATCAATCATGCATTATAAGAAATCTAATGGCGATGAATTGAATCCAGGTGTAAACGAAGTTGTAAGAGTTTATATCGTTCAAAAACGTAAGATAAAAGTCGGCGATAAAATGGCTGGTCGTCACGGTAATAAAGGTGTTATTTCTAATATTTTACCACTTGAAGATATGCCATATTCAGCTGATGGTAAACCTATTGATATTATGCTTAACCCTCAAGGTGTTCCTTCACGTATGAATATCGGACAAGTACTTGAATTACATTTAGGTATAGCAGCTAAAAAATTAGGTTGTAAAGTAGCTACACCAGTATTTGATGGCGCTTCTATTGAAGATATTGAAGATATTATGAAGGAAGCTGGTCTTCCAATGGATGGTAAACAAGTTTTATATGATGGTAGAACTGGTGAACCATTTGAAAATAAAATTAATGTTGGTATCATGTATTTCGTTAAATTAAGCCATATGGTTGATGATAAATTACATGCTAGATCAGTTGGTCCATACACTTTAGTTACTCAGCAACCAATGGGTGGTAAAGCTCAAAATGGTGGTCAACGTTTTGGGGAAATGGAAGTATGGGCTCTTGAAGCTTATGGTGCTTCTCATACACTACAAGAAATGTTAACTGTTAAATCAGATGATATTGTTGGTCGTAATAAAGTCTTTAGTGCTATTACTGATGGTAAACCAATACCTGAATCATCTATTCCAGAATCATTTAGAGTATTAACTCGTGAATTACAATCTTTAGCTATTCATGTAGAATTGATTAATGAAGATGGTGTTGATGAAGCAAATCAATCTATCGTTGATTTTGGCGTTGAAGATGTTATATCTAAATATAGAATGTAACAAGGAGGGTCATAATGGCAAAACATTATAAATATATTAAAATTGGCTTGGCTTCTCCCGAAGAAATTTTACGTTGGTCTCATGGTGAAGTTAAAAAGCATGAAACAATTAATTATCGTACTTTAAAACCAGAACCAGACGGCTTATTCTGTGAAAAAATCTTTGGTCCTACTAAGGATTACCAATGTTATTGTGGTAAGTCAAAAAGAAGTGCTGATAAAGGTAAAGTTTGTGAAAAGTGTGGGGTTGAATTAACAGAATCAAAAGTTAGAAGAGAAAGAATGGGGCATATAGTTTTAGCTAGTCCTGTTGTTCATACTTGGTTTTTAAAGAATTCACCATCACCTTTAGCTATTTTATTAGATATTAAAAATAAAGATTTAGAAAGTATTGTATATTTTGCTTCTTATATTGTTATTGATCCAGGTAAAACACCATTAGCTAAAAAAGATATTTTAGATGAAGCTAAATATTCAGAAATGTATGAAAAATATGGTAATACATTTGTGGCATTAACAGGTGCTGAAGCAGTAAAAAAATTATTACAAGAACTTGATCTAAAGAAAGAAGAACAAAATTTAAGAAAACTTTTAAAAACAAGATCTAAACAAAAACGTGATAGTGTTATTAAAAGATTAGAGATAGTAGAATCATTCCTACATTCATCAAATAAACCTGAATGGATGGTATTAAGTGTATTACCAGTTATTCCACCTGATCTTCGTCCTATGGTTCAACTTGATGGTGGTAGATTTGCTACTACAGATTTAAATGATTTATATAGAAGAATTTTAAACCGTAACAATCGTTTAAAGAAACAAATAGAACAAGGTGCACCTCACCTTATCACTAAAAACGAAAAACGTATGTTACAAGAAGCAGTTGATGCTTTAATAGATAATTCTAAACGTAAAAACAATAATGATAAAGCTCATCACTTAAAGAGCTTATCTGATATGTTAAGAGGTAAACAAGGTCGTTTTAGACAAAATCTACTAGGTAAACGTGTTGATTATTCTGGTCGTTCAGTTATCGTAGTAGGACCGAGTTTAAAAATGTATCAATGTGGTATTCCTAGAGAAATGGCATTGACATTATTTAAACCATATGTAATTAGAGAATTAATGGCAAATGATTCTAGTTTATCTATTCCATCAGCAAAAAAGAAATGTGAAAGACAAGAAGAATGTGTATGGCCATTACTTGAAAAAGTTGTTGTAGAACACCCTGTTTTATTAAACCGTGCTCCTACACTTCACCGTTTAGGTATTCAAGCATTTGAGCCGGTACTAATTGAAGGTAAAGCTATAAGATTACATCCACTTGTATGTACAGCCTTCAATGCCGATTTTGATGGGGATCAAATGGCTGTCCATGTTCCACTATCTTTAGAAGCTCAAGCTGAAGCTAGATTATTAATGTTAGCTTCTAATAATATCTTAAACCCTAAAGATGGTAAGCCAGTTGTTACACCAAGTCAGGATATGGTTTTAGGTAACTATTATTTAACTATTGAAAGAATAGGTGAGCCTAAAGAAGGCCATTTCTTCCGTGATTATAACGAAGCTTACTTAGCATATAAAAACAACGAAATAACGCTTCATACACGTATTTTTGTTGATCCACATTATTTACCTGAAACTCGTTTTACAGGTGTTGATATTAATGGTAAATACTTATTTACTACAATCGGTAAAATGATTTTTAATACTATTATACCTGTAGATTTCCCATACTTAAATGAAGCTACAGATTATAATTTAACTCAAAGAGTTCCAGAAAATTATTTATTCTCACCTAAAAAAGATGATATTAAAGACTTCTTAGCTCATGAAGAAGTTAAACCATTCAAAAAGAAATTCTTAGCTAATATTATTGCTGAAGTATTTAAACGTCATCAAACAACAGAAACTTCAGCCATGGTAGATAGATTAAAAGATTTAGGTTTCCATTATTCAACTAAATCAGGTATTACAATCTCAATGTCTGACGTACTTTTATATAAAGGTAAAGATGTAAGAATTGCTGAGGCTGATCAAAAAGTTGATCGTATTCAAGAAGCATTTGAACTTGGTTTATTAACTGAACAAGAAAGAAAAAATCAAGTTAAAGCTGAATGGAATAAAGCTCGTTCTGATATTGAAAACGGGGTATGGGCTGAATTACAAAAATATGAAGACAACGCTATTTTCATGATGGCTGATTCAGGAAGCCGTGGTTCATCATCTAACTTTGCCCAATTAGCAGGTATGCGTGGTTTGATGGCTAATACAGCTGGTGAATCAATAGAAGTTCCGGTTAAAGCTAACTTCCGTGAAGGCCTATCAGTATCTGAATTCTTTATTTCAACACACGGCTCAAGAAAAGGTTCAACAGATACAGCCTTAAAAACAGCTGAATCAGGTTATTTAACAAGAAGACTTGTCGACGTATCACAAGATGTAATCATCGTTACTGAAGATTGTGGTACTGAAAAAGGATTCTGGTTAACTGATGTTTTAGGCGATGATGGTAAAGTTATGTACCCAGCTTATGAAAGAGCGATTGGTCGTTTCGCCGCTGCTGATATCGTTAATCCACAAACTGGTGAAGTAATCTGCCCACGTAATGAAATGGTAGATGAAGAAACAGCTCAAAAAATTAAAGAATGTGGAATTAACAAAGTTTATATGCGTACTAACTTAACATGTAATTGTACTAATGGCGTATGTATGAAATGCTATGGCCGTAACCTAGCAACTAATAAATTAGTTGAAGTTGGTGAAGCAGTAGGTATCGTAGCCGCTCAATCAATTGGTGAACCAGGTACCCAATTAACAATGCGTACATTCCATACCGGTGGTGTTGCCTCAACAGCCGATATTACTCAAGGTTTACCAAGAGTACAAGAATTGTTTGAAGCTCGTAAACCTAAAGGTAAAGCTACATTAGCCGAAAACCCAGGTACTATAACTAATATTGAAAGAACTAAATCAGGTCTTGAAATAACAATTAAACCAGATTCTGAAGTCTATGGCGAAGAAGAAAAAGAAGTTGTAGAAGTAACTTCTGAATTATTAGTTCAAGTAGGAGACCATGTAAATCGTGGTGATAGACTAATTAAAGGTCCAATTCATCCAAAAGAATTATTACGTATTAAAGGTACTGAAGCTGTTCAAAAATATTTAGTAGAAGAAGTTCAAAAAGTATATCGTTCTCAAGGTGTTGAAATTTCTGATAAACACATCGAAATTATCGTAAGACAAATGTTAAGAAAAATTCATGTTAATCAAGAAGGCTCATCAGATTTATTACCAGGTCGTGATATTTCTACTCAAGAATTTAAAGACGCCGTTAAAGCAACTTTAGCTATTGGAGGAGAATTACCAAAAGGTAAACAATTATTACTTGGTATAACTAAAGCAGCCTTAGCATCTAACTCTTTCTTATCTGCATGTTCATTCCAAGAAACAACAAGAATTTTAACATCAGCTGCAATAGCAAGCAAAGTTGATGAATTAAAAGGCTTAAAAGAAAATGTAATTATTGGTGGATTAATCCCAGCTGGTACAGGTTTATTACATGATACAGCATTTGATTGTAAACATGCCCCAGTTGAAGAAGAATTTGAAGATGAAGAAGAAACATTAGAAGTAACTGATAACGAACAAAACGTTTTAGATAATGAAGATTTTGAAGATGAAGAAGATGATTCATTTATCTCAGAAGAAGAAGCATTAGAAGACGATTTAGAATTTGATGAAGAAGATGAAAATTAAGGATAAGTTTAAGCTTATCCTTTTTTTATTGTAAAAAAAGGCTCTATTAAAACAAAAAACAATGCTTAAAGAAAATGTAGTAGAGAAACAAAAAAAGATAGCCTTAAAATTCCACATCTTAAAAGCTATAAAAATGCTGTAAACAAAATAGGTTTAATTTTAATAACCACATTTTATATTTTTGCAAAAAACCCACAAACTAAGGCAAAAAACACTTTTAAATTGTAAAATAAAAAAAAAAAAAAAACAATGTTTTTAGTTATAAACATGTATATTTAATAAGCTCTTTATTGTCAAAGAAAGCGCTTTTTATATATAATATAAAAACAATGGATTAGTGCGCACTTTTTATGTTGTTTCTAGTGCTTACTTATTATCTAAAATAATTATTTTTTGATTGGGAGGTAATTTCATGAAAAGAAGAAAAATTATTTACTCAATTGGTTTATTAATTATTACGGCCTTATTATTGCTTACTTTTCAAAATAGTAAAATTAAAGGGCAAAAGGATTATGGTCAAACCAATACTGATCACACCATTTTAGTTGGTAAAAAAGATCCAAATGATCAAAATAATTATGATGAAATTTTTAGTGATATTGCTACAGCTTTAAATGAAGCTGAAGCTGATTATGAAACTATGACAACAATTATTCTAACTAAAGATACAAGTTTAGATGAAGATATAACTATTAAATCTGGTCAGAATATTAAGGTAGTTAGTAAAGATCAAGATGTAGTAATTGGTGTGACTAACCGAGGTTATACTTTAAGTATAGAAAGCACAATATCTTTAGATTTACAATCAAGCTTATCTTTTGATTGTAATGTTGATTTAAAAACAAATGGTAGTATCAAGGCTAATTTTGAAAAAATAGGCGATACGTTTTTTTTACCACGTCTTGAAATATATGATTCATTGAACGCTTTAGGTGGTAGCCTTAATACAGATTATTTTAATAGCATTAATGTTTATGGTACTATCAATCTAACAGCAGGTAATATTACAAGTTCAAATGAAGAAGAAGAAAATGTTGCCTTAAATATACCATTAACGTTACAAGGTACTAATAGTGGTTTAGTTTATACTGGTGGCACATTAAACACTAAAATTGCTGGTGAAGGTTTAGTAGTTACTACAAATGATATAACTACAATTGATGCACCTGATACCGTTATGAAAATTAAAGCTGAGGTATTAACTGCTGAGAGTGAAAATAATGTAGAATTATCATCAAAATTATCATCAAAAACCGCGGGTATTTATATTTTAGATTCAACTATTAACTATTCTCTAACAAGTAGTCTTACTTTAAGTGATGACCTTACATTAATAGCATTAGGTGATGCAACAATAACAGTTGGCCAAAATGGTTATTTTAATGTTTCAAATGGTAAGACTTTAAATATCAACGGTTATTTAGATGGTAATTCAAGCTCTAATACTTTTTATTCTATTGGTGCTAATAATTTAATCATTGATGGTGGAATTACTTGGGAACAAAATAAAAATAATGGTACATATTATTTTGTTACTGATTCATATGAACCAGGTAAAGGTGATGCTGAGACTTTTGGTAGAGAAAAATATAGTGCTTCAGGCAATACTTCAAGTTACCCATTAATTAGGGTTAATGGTAGCGGTTCTACCCTAAATTTATATCAAAATGCAGTTTTACAAAACAGAATAAATACACAACCAGAAGAAAAAAGTAATAATTCAGGTGGCGCAGTAGCATTAAATGGTGAAGCTAAGGATAAAAGAGTTAATTTAAATATTATTGGTGCTAATATTAGATATAATGCTCTACCTAATGTAGCAAATAGTTCTGGTGGTGCTGGTATTGGTGCATATAATGCTAACATTCATATGTATTCAGGTAGCATTGATCATAACACAGTATATAAACAAGCTGGATTTACAGAAATGGAGAATGGTCAGGAAGTTGCTAGTACAGATGGTGCTGGTGTATCATTAATTGAAAATGCTAAACTTATTATGGAAGATGGTTATATTAGTTATAATCATGGTAGTAGTAATTATAATTCAGATGGTGCTGGTATTATGGTTCGCCAATCATCAAATTTAGATATAAGAGGTGGCGAGGTAAGTTACAACTTTACATATGGTTATGGTGGCGGTATTTGTATTTACAATTCTCAAGTTGATATTTCTAATGGCCGTATATTTGGTAACCGTGCAACTTATGGTGGCGGTATAGCTTCAAGTCATGAAAATTCAGCTAATTTAGATGATACTACCATTAGATTAGGTATAGCTGGTGAAGAATCAAATCTAGATGTTACTTCTAACACCGCATTTACTCCAACAAAAGCTGAAGGTAAAGCTACTGGTTATGGTGGTGGTGTAGCTTTAGGAAATGATCAATTAAATAATAATCAACAATTAATAGTAAATGACGCTAATATTTATAACAATACAGCTATTTATGGTGGTGGTATTTCTGCATATACTAATGGTGGAGATAATGGTGGTAGACTTTATTTAAGAGGTGGAAATATTAGTAATAATATTGCTGAAACTTCTAATAATGGCAATGGTATATATGTTTATAGTAAAGGTAATGATGGTATTAATTCATTAGTATACCTATCAGGTAGTATAAAGATAGATACATCTAATAATATTGTTTTTGCTGACTTAGATACATTAAATAATTCTCAAAATGATGTAATAAGCAATGATGACTGGCCTAAATGGGAAAACACAAACGTAATAGAACGTGATTTCAATGGCCTTGTTCATTATAAATATCAAAATTTAGATGTTGCTGATAATAATTATCATTATTTAGTTATAAATAGTGATGACAGACTAAACACATCAGCAGGTTATATATTTGAAATAACCCCATATACAGATGTTACTTTTCACTTTAATCTAATAAGACCATATGGTAAAGGTGATTTATCGACCTCATTTTCAATTATTAATAAATCAAATAATACAACCGTTTATACTAAAAATAGTTTAGACAGTTTGGGACGTAGAGGTTTAACTGGTAAGTGGACACCTGATTCAGTTCAATTAATGGCTGGCATAACATATAGTATTATTGCATCAAAGGATGTAGCTATGAAAGATATTAGTTATTCTAATGCCACTCAAACTCCTATAGTAGTAGAAGATACATTAACTGCTACAGGTGCAATAGGTTTAATAACTTATGATGATAGTAATCAATACTCTACACATTCTACTTTAGCAGCTTATAAAAATGGTGAAGCCCAAGAAGATAAATTCATTATTGATAATGCTAATTATCATGTTTCAGCTCAAGGAAAAGCTATAAAAATTGTTAAAACAGAAACAGATAAAAATTATATTGCTGAAGTTGTTAAATTAGATGTTCCTAATAATAAGTTCACTAATTTAAGCGATGCAATAAGCGCAATAACCAAATCTTCTGATACTAATTTTACTATTCAAATATTACAAAATGTTAATTTAACAAAAGAAGACTTTATTACTATACCTACTGGTAAACATGTAACTATAACATCAGCAGATGAAAATAGATTTACGTTAAATATTCCACCAGAAATAGAAAGTGACGGAAGTACTATATTTACAATAGAAAATGGTGCAAGTTTAACCTTATCTAATATCATTTATGAAGGTGGAGCAAGTAAAAATAAGGAATTTGTTGTTGTTGAAAATAATGGTACATTTACGCTTGAAAGTGGTGCTGAAATAAACAGTAACTTAGCACCTGATGGTTTAGCTTCTATTGAAATTGGTAGAGGTAAAACTACTACTGAAATTGCTGGTATAATTAGCAAAAACGAAGGTCAATATGGTGCTATATTCATTCCTTTCTCAGAAGCTAATGTTAACATTACAAATGGTGCTCAAATATATGACAACCGATATACTGGTAATATTACAGGTTTAGAAAATATCGGTGAATATGTAGATATAGTTTTAGAAAGTGGGAATCTTAATTTAAATGATTTAACAAAAGATTCTAATATTGGCGTTATAGTTAAACAAGGTAGTGGTAGTATAAATGCTTCTAATTTAGCTAACACAACTTCAATTGGAATTAAATTAAATGGTTCATATAACGAACAAACAGATACATACGCAAATTATTATCGTAATGCAGTTGCGGTAAATGTTACGGATTCAAATACCTATACTGATAAATTTAAATTAATTGCACCTAACAATCCTCTTGATTCATTAATAAAAGAAGAAGTTGGTAGTGATTTAATCTTAAATATGGTTTTAGCAGTTGAGATTTCTTTCTCTAATGCATGGAATGCAAATGAAGATAAAACAGGCTATATTAAAGGCGAAACTGTAGATGTAGTTAGTGATGCATATGATTCTTTTACAGATATTAAAAATATAATTAAAACATTGTTTAACGTTGATGTAAATGAAGACAATTATACTAATTATTTAACTGTAAAAGTAAAAGAAGACACTATAATTTTCTATATTGATTCTACTAAACAATTACAATTTAGTAGATTCACTGAAATAACATCACGTGGCAGTTATTATTTGAATGGTTTTGTTCAATATGAAAAAAGTGCCGATACTTCTAATACTTATTATGGTACTAGTTCATATATATCAGTTCAAAACTTTAGTCAAAGAACTAATCATATTTATTTAGGTACAGTTTGGGAACCTAATTCATATGTTTTTGAATTTAATGCAGGTGGATTAAGTACTGCTTTAGGTGAAATGGAAAATCAAACTATTTATCATAATAATTTTGATGATTCTACTAAATATCCAAATATTGATACTAACCTATATTATGCAATTGGTTTTTATTTTAAAGGTTGGAAAGTAAAAGCTAAGACAGGATTTGTTCAAGAAAATCGTGAAGATTTAGTCATAGCTGATGGAGATCAAATAACACCAAGTATGTTAAGTTCGATCACATCTCAAGCTGATGGTGATACATCTTTTGTTTTTGAAGCTCAATGGGTTTCTATCTTTGGCGATAATAATAATGATGGCTTTGCTAATATTAGTAACGTTGGTACAAGCCGCAATAATCCATTTATTATTAGAGACGTTGAAGGATTAAATGTTTTAGCAGATACTATTAGTGATGATAACGATTCATATATGGTTGATGAATATAATTACTATACTATCATAACTGTAACTAATGAAGAAACTAACGTAGTAAATAAAGGTTATGAAACAAATAGTTATGCAGGTTATTACTTTAAATTAGATGATAATTTTGACAATACTAATGATTCATTTATGAAGGTTATTGGAACTATAGATTATTTAGGTGATAACTATTTTAAGAATCCGGATAATAAAGATCCTATCTATAGCGACATTTTAAATACTCAAGAAAATCATCCATTTAGTGGTTATTTTGATGGTAATAAGAAAACAATTAATGTAGACATTAATCCAACAACTAATAAAGACTTTGTTGGTCTATTTGGTTATACAAAAGACGCAACCATTACTAATCTAAATGTTGATGGCATGGTATCTGGTCGTGTTTCTGTGGGTGGTCTTGTTGGTTTAGCCTATGGTGGTAAGATTAACAATATCGAAAGTGATGTAGATGTAAGTTTTACAGGTATTAATGCTGGTGGTATTGTTGGTACTTATTACATTGAAACAAAAAACTATAGAAATGGTGAAGTAAGACATGTTATTAATCGTGGGGAAGTAAAATATACGCCTAGTAGTGATGAGCAAAAAACAGAAGTGTCATTTGGCCCAACTTGGACTGAAAATAAATTAATGATTGCTTATCAAGGTACTAGAGCTGGTGGTATTATTGGTCAATCTTTCCATGTTCAATTAATAGAAGCATATAATAGTGGTAATGTCACTGCTCGTTTTGGTGTTGGTGGTATTATTGGTACTATGATTTCCCAAAACGATGATATTAGTCAGGATAGTGTTGTAAATACAGCATTTAATATAGGTGATGTAGAAGCAACCTCAGGTCTTGGAACAGATTATGAATACAAAGCCGATAGTACTACAATATATCAAGTGAATGCTTATGTTGGTGGTATTGTTGGTAGAATGTATGGTGCATCTACATTATCTAATTCTATGAATGTTGGTAATGTTACAGCATCATGGCGCGGAACATATGATGCAAGTGATCCTAATAACGTAAAATTTACATACAATGATACAAATCCAACACTTGGTGGACGTGGTGCCGGTGGTATTATTGGTGTTACATCTATTGAAATAGATACACTTTTAGGTGGTAATAAATACATTAGTAGTGTAATTAACACTGGTAAAGTTAAAGCTTGGAGCCATGCTGGTGGTATTGCAGGTATTTTAGCTTATTCAGATGTTTCTTATAGTATTAACGTAGGTGTTGTAGAAGCTGATGGTTATATAACATATAAAGCAGGTAATTATGCATTTACAGGCGCGATAGTAGGTCTTGGTGTAGCAGCTAATTTATCAGCTACAGTAGCTTTTGATGGTGACTTAAGCTATAAAACTGAAACAGATTCTATTATTCAAGCAATCGGTGATGATGGTGATGAAAGTGTGGTTTTTGGCTACTCAGCTAATAGTAGTTTAGCCGCAAAATTATCTTCATCTCACTTGATTTGTCAGCCAAATGATAGTAAACCATATGGTTTATCTTCAACATTCTTTGATACGGGTTGGGAATGGCAATCATATGACACAGAAGAACCCAAATATTATTATTATCCACAATTAAAATCATTCTCTACAGCAACAACCATTATTTTAAAAGATAATAAATCAGTTAGCGAAATATCTGAGGAAGCAGTTAGACTTACAATAAAAGATGGTGAAATAGATAGACCAGTTACAGATGAACATAAAGTTACAATTATTCTTAACTTAATGAATGGTAGTATAAGCAATCATAGTCCAATCAAAATTAATGAAGATATCACTTTTAACTATGTAGATAGTGAAAATGTTTGGAAAGCTGAAAATATCCCTTATAAAAATTATCAACAAGAAGGTAAAACATTAGATTTAGCAGAAATTGAAGAAGTTATGTCTTATCCAGGTTATGATTTTAAAGGTTGGTATTTAGATGAAGATTACACAGAACCTCCATTTGATGGTTATATTTCTTCTCAAGTTGTACAAACATTATATGCTAAGTGGGTACCTCATCAATATAACATTGATTTAACAGGTGTTGTTAAATATTCTAATGGTAATGTTGAATTAAGTAATAATGAAAATTTATCATACACAATAGAAGATACTAGAAAAGGAAATGTTAGAGATATCACTTTACCTACAATTAAAGAAAATTCAGCTTACAAATATGAATATTGGATAACAACAATTAATACTACTGAAGGTATAAAAACATATAATGCGACAAGTTTTAGCATAACTGAACAAGATAATGGTAACTATTTAATATCTTTCTTTATAAATGGTGTTTCATCTGGACAAGGAACAATTGCCGAATTACAACAATTTAATTTTGAATTATATTGTTTAGAAATTAACTATGATATATCATTCATATATAATGATTATACAAGCAATTCAAATCCTACAAGCTTAGATGGTGTAACAAATCCTAATTTAGATTCAAATAATACGACTATATCATTCAATATTAATAGTACAGATGGTTTAGAACTTGCTTCTAAACCTGGCTATGAATTTATAGGTTGGTTCTATGAAGGCCAAAAAGTAAATACTATTTCCGAAATATTGAAGATTTTAAATAAAGATAAAATCGACATGAAAGATGTCAAACTAGAAGGTAGATTTGAAGCTGATACCTTTAAGTTAATACTTAATTTAAATGGTGGAACATTTGCGGAGGCAACAGGAAATAGTGTAACACTTGATATAAATGGTGAAAATTATATACTTGAACGTAATAATGAAGGTGTATGGGTAATAGAAGTACTTTATGGAACTGATATTACATGGCTTACAAAAATTACTTTAAGTCACATTAAATCGCCGGCAGGTAAAACATTTATTGAGATGTCAAGCCACATTGATACATCAGAAGATATATTATCTAATATGCCAGCATATGATTTAACAGTTTATGCAAACTATGAACCTCAGACTTATAAAATAAAATTAGGAATAACATCTGATGAAGGAACATCTATAAATGGTTTAGCATTTGATTCTACTGATGCAATTATACTTATAAATAATGGAACACTAAGTTGGGAAAATGATACATTATATTTAATAACTGAATATGGTGCTGATCTATCAGATGCTTTAAAAACAATACAAAATGTTCTAAATGCTAGAAATAAAACAAGTTACAAACCTAGTGGTTATGAAGCTAAATATGATGGCAATATATTTAATTATTACAATGTTAAAATAGATGAAGAATACGATGAAATTTCAATTAATTTCATTTATTCACAAGAAAATTTCATTGTTGATTTTTATGACTCATTAGGTAACTTCATTGCTAAATTTGAAACAAAAAATAGTGAAGAAAGTTGGTTAAAAGACAATAAAATCATTGTAAGTGAATTAGAACAAGAATTATCTAGAATTTTAGGTGAATATGAATATAAAGTACCTAGAGGTTATACAAGTAATAATAATAATTATAATTATATTATATTTGTTAATGATATTGCTATTACTATTACTGATCCAGAAATATCTGTAGCTGGCGCTTATACTATAATAGAAATTCAATTAACAGCAAAAGAATATAGTGTTAAATTTGAAACTGAAGGCACAGAAGTTACGGACACTATTAAGTTTACATATAATGAGCCTATTGCAAAGTTACCAGATTCAAATCGTGATGGTTATGATCTATCAGGTTGGGAATATAACGGTAGTTTATTAGCTATAGAAACCAAATTTAATGAAGAACATTTCAGTTTTAATTTCGATAATAGTACAGAAATCACTTTAAAAGCTAGATATGAAGCAGCAACTTATAATATAACTTATGAATTTAAAGCTGATGCTTATTGGGCAGGAAATATTTCAAATCAAACTCAAAGTGTTAGATATAATGATTTTGAATTTATAGATTTAAAAACTGAATTTAATAATTTTGAAGGTTACACATTTAGTTCAGCTAGTTATAATAACACAAATATAACAAATAATATTATTGATAATACTTTCTTAGAAGATTTACAGCAAGAAAGAAATATTACAATTACTATTAATTTAATAATAAAAACAATTTATATTATATTTAATGCAGGTGAAGGTCATTTTGTATTTGATAAAGATGATATTACTAGAGGCTTCTATTTAGAAAATATAGCTGATTTAGGTGATTCATCTAAACATATTACTGAAGATAATGGTGACGATTCTAAACTAAGATATTTAGTAATTGAAGCTAACTATTATCAAAGAGCTGTAGATGCATTACATAATAGACCTATTTTAGCAGGTTATACATATTCAAGCTATATAGCTGAAAACAGCGATATTAACATGAATACTCCTTTAACTGATAATGAAAACATCTTCAATGCTAACTATAATGCTGATACTTATACTATAACTTATATTGGAGAAGGCATTACAACTGATACTACAACTGCTAAATATGATGCTGAAATAACATTACCTACACCAACAAGAACAGGTTATAAATTCACAGGTTGGAAGATTGTAGGTCAAACAGATGATCAGACGTACGAAGATAAATATACTGTTAAAGGTAATGTAGTATTTGAAGCGACTTGGGAAGAAAAATTATTCAATTTGATTTTAACAGTTAAAGAAGAATATCGAGGTGCTGTTTTAGAAGCTTTAGCTAAAATAGATGATAGCTTTACATCTTGGCCAGCTGATAATACCTTTATAATTAAATTTAACACTAATTTACAAGAGTTAAATAGGATTAAAACTAATAATTCTCTATTAATTTGGAAAAATGATAATGTTCCTTATACATTTAGTACAATGCCAGCAGATAAGCTAGACTTAACGGCAGAATTAAGTCAAAGAGACTATGTGGTAATTACAGCTGGAGTAAAGAATGAAAAAACAGAAGAAGTAATATTCACATATCATCTATATGCATTTAAACAAGAAGGACAAGAGTATTACAAAATTGAATCAATACCAGAAGAATTACCAGAAGAATTAAGAGATGGATATAGCTTTAATATTAATTCTGTAGATTGGCATGAAAATGGTACAAATAAAGGTAATTTAGCAAATGCAGTATTTACTAATTCTACAGCCATTTATGCATTCGCAACGCCTGATGACTATACTATTGTTTATACAACCTATGAAAATGGTGTATTAAAGACAGATACAATAATAGGTTATCATGATCAAATTTTAGTTGATGTATTAAAGGATATTAATAGATCAAGACCAGGTTATGAATTTAAAAATTGGACTATGAATGGTATTGCAGTAGAAGATAATAAAAAAATCACTTCTAATATAACTGTTGTAGCTGATTGGACCCCAGTTACTTATAAAATAGAGTTTAAATATGGTGATTTTAATAAAACAACAGAAGCTATAGAATATGATACAGTAATTAATCAAATTCCAACATTTAACGAGTTAAATAGTGGAAAAGAAGAAGCTTATTATTCAATGAAATTTATGGTAGGAAGTGTTCAATGGAATAAAATTTTTGGTGACGATTTAAGGATGGTTGCTTTAAATGATATACAGGAACAATACCCAAAAGAAATTAGAGAAAGTGAAAGTGGTAATGAATATATTATTACTGTAACTATTGAATTAGTTGCTAAAAATTTCACAATTAATTTCATTGGAACTAATATAGGTGTACCTAATTTTGAAGAATTTAGTGTTCCATTCAATAAAGAATCTAATTTTACAGAAATTACAAAGCTAATAAATAATGGTATTACTACTAGTACAAGTAGCTTCAATGATATTATTCATTATAACTGCCTAAAATTTGGTGATGTAACTGTTGCTGAAACTTATGTTTTTAAAGACTTAATTAAATTATTTGAAAATCAATATGATGTAGAAGTACGATTAGAATATGAAGCTAAAAAATATAATTTAGTTTATAATGAGCATAATCCAGAATTTACAATTAATTATAAGAATGTTAATTTAGATACATTTGCCCCAATATATTCTGGTACGGATGATGCAAAGCATTACTATTTTGCTGGTTGGTATATTAATGGTGATACAAGCCAAACATTATATAACAATATTATTCCGGTTGATATATTATTAAATTATATTCAAGATGGAAAAGTAGAAATTCTGCCAAAATATGAACCTAGAAATTATGGAATCATTTTCTATAATAAACTTGGTAATAGCTTAGACACATCATTACCTTATGGCACTAAACTTGATTCTAATGAGTTAAATCTAGATTTAATACTAGAAGATAATAATGGTTATTATGAATTTAAAGGTTGGGAATATGATGGTAATAAGTATCTAGTTATTGATGATAATATAGATTTAAGTGATTTAACTGTTAATGGACATATGTTATTTAATGCTATCTGGGAAGCTAAAGAATTTACTATTACCTATAATAATATAGATGGTTTAACAAATCCGAATCCAAGTACTATAACTATTGAAACAAATCCAATTGAATTAAAACCTATCGCTAAATTAGGTTATACATTTGATGGTTGGTATATTGGTGAAACAGTTGTAACAGAATTAGATTTAAAAACATTAACTGATAAAGATAATATTATTTTAGAAGCTAAATTTACTCCTAATACTTATAAAGTATCATTTGATACTGCAGGTGGTACAGTAGTAGATGAACAAAGCTATAAATATGATGATAATAGCTTTACTGGATTACCTACTACTAACAAAGATGGTTATATGTTTGTAGGTTGGTATTATGACAATATTCATATTCAAACTTTAGAAGATATTGCTAAATATGCAATAGATAATGAAATCAAATTAACAGCTGTATATGAAGATAATAAATATACAATTAAATTTGATTATCAACATGGTGAACTTACTGATTCTAATATAGAAAATAACGAAGTAAGTTTAGGTTATTCAGATCCATTTAATTTACCAGGAATTAATAACTTAAGTGCTGATTATCAATTTTTATATTGGAAAGTTACAATTAATGATGTAACTACATATTATCAAGCAGGTCAAATGGTAAGTAGACTAGCTACATCTGGTGAAGTAACATTTACAGCTATTTATAGTTATACAGTTAAGTTATATGATGATAACACTCCAAAATATGAATTAAATTTAGTATTAGATGGCACAAGTGTAACTTTACCAAGCCTTCCTGATAAAGAACATTATACTTTTAAAGGTTGGACAACTGGAAATGATTCTAAGGTTTATGTTGCTGGTGAAAATTATAGCTTAACTAAACCATTATATGCTAAATATGAACCTAATACTTATACTATAACTTATGAAATTCATGATGAAAATAATAATAGCTATCATTATGACGTTGTGACTTATACATATAGTAAAAATGTTCAAGATTTAAGTTTAAAGGAATTACCAACAAATTCTGATTTATATAATTATGATGGTTGGTATTTAAAGGATGACAAAGTAGAAGACATAAATACAATTTATGGTCAAAATGTTACTTTATATGCTAATAGAACAACTAATGATATAACAACTACTATTGTTGTAAATGATGTTCCAAATGTTGATGAATATAAAACATATTTAGAAGGCATCAAAGGTGATGCTACTAATGTAGAAATTGTAGTAGATAGTACTACAGTTAAAGTAATATTTACTACTAAATATAATGAATCAAGAGAAATAATTAATCAGTTCTTTGGTCAAGTTTATCCAACAACAAGCGAAGGAATAAATTACACTCTTGATAAACTTAATATAAATTCAATAACTCCTAATAAGAATGAAGAATATCCATTATCATTCTATACAGGTTCAGTTAAGGTAACTTTATATCTTGTTAAAGGAACAAATGTAACTACAATTGGTACATTAAATGAATTAGTTATAACAGAAGGTTTAGTTAACGATCGATTAACTAATATTGATACTCTAGGTTATGAATTTAAGGGTTGGAAAGAAAAAGACTCTAATGGAGAATATGTAGACTATTCATTTACTAATGATGAATTAACAAAAGCTTTAGAATTATATGCCCTTTATGAAGCAATTAGTTATACGATTAGTTATGATGACACTAACATTACTGAACAAGTAGCATTTGATGATGGAAAAACAGTTCAAACATTGAATGAACCAGGTCAAAAATTATTAGGTTGGTCTTTAACAGAAGGTGGACCTGTTCAATATAGCGCAGGTGAATCAATTAATAATGTTTTAAGAGATCATTTAACTAATGAAGTAAATTTAATGGCTAATGGAAATACAATAACCTTGTATCCAGTAACTAGAGAATATTATTTAACTATTAAATTTGATAATGGTAATAGTAGTGCTACTGGTAATATGAGTAGTATTAAAGTTGCTTATTCAGACTTAAATGGTTATGTCCTACCAGCAAATAAATATGAATTAGTAGGATATACATCTACTTCATGGAAATATAATGAATCTAATGCAAATATTACTGAAATAAGTGGTGCTTTATTAACTACATTACAACAAAAAATTGCAAGTGAAGATAGTGAAATTATTTTAACTGCTAATTGGGAAGCTAACAAATATAGTGTTACTTACATAAATGCAACCATTACAAATGAAAGCACATTTGATGAATATACATATGGTAATGGTCTAACATTACCAGCATTAAATGATTTAGCTGAAAGAGCAGGCTTTACGTTTGCAGGTTGGTTCATGGCAAGTGATTGTACTGGTGATGTAGTAACTACTATTAACAACACTGAAACAGGTAATAAGACATATTATGCTAAATGGACACAAAATAAATATTATTTACAATTTGAAAAATCAGAAACTATAAAATATGTAGATGCGAATGGTAATGATTTTACATTTAGTGATGTTACTGGTGAAGGATTAGATACTAACTTCTATTATCTAGAAGTAACATATGGCTCAGTTATACCTAAATTGCCAATATTAAAAGAAGCTAATTATATTTTCCATGCTTGGACATATAATAATGTTACTATTAGTGAAGGTAATGTTTATAGTTATGTATCTAACATAATATTAAATGCTAATAAATCAAAACAACCATATACAATATTTATTGATTTTGATAATGGTAATCAAAATGTTAATGAAGTCACAGAATATGGTGCTTCTATAAATGAATATTTAGATAACTATAGTAATATTACGAAAACAGGTTATACTTTAACTGGTTGGTATATTAATGGTACTTCATATACATTAGAACAATTAGAACAAAATGAATTAGCAATTACTTCAAGCACAACAATTAAAGCTGTTTGGACACCTAATAAATATGATTTAATTATTGATGGTACAACAAACGAGGACTATTTAACATTTGGTCAAGATAATTCATTAGAAGATATAATTGATGAATTGACTAAAGATGGTTATCATTTGTTAGGATTTACTGATGAAGAAAATAGTCAAGATGTTAAATTTACAAATTCTTATAAGTTAGAAAAAGATGTTGATATAACCCTATATCCAATTTGGGAAGCAAATACTTTAACTATTATTTTCAATAATAATAATGGTTCTGGTACAATGAAACACCAAATTGTAAGTTACGATCAATTAGACGATTTTGAATTAGCTGAAAACACATTCACTAAACGTGGTCATGATTTTATTGGTTGGTTATATAATAGTAATCAAAATATTAGCTTTGATAACGGAAAATTAGATTTAACTAACTTTATTGCATATGTTAAAGAACAATTAAAAAATGAAAGTTTTACAATTGAATTAGAAGCTAATTGGCAAGCAAACACATATAGTATAACTTATGAATTTGGTGAATTAACGGATGTAATAAATCCAAACGAAAAAACTTATACATATGGTGAAGGTTTAACATTAAAAGATCCTTCAAGACTTGGTTATACATTCATTGGTTGGAAAGTAAATAATAATGATGTTGTTAAAGAATATGTAATAGGTGAAGATACTATTGGTGACATAACATTACAAGGCGTATTTGAAGCTAATATATATAATATAACTTATAAATTTGGTGAATTAACGGATGTAATAAATCCAAATCAAAACACTTATACATATGGTGAAGGTTTAACATTAAAAGATCCTTCAAGACTTGGTTATACATTTGATGGTTGGTATTTAAATAACGCAAAAGTTAATGAAATATCAACAACCACTACAGATGACTTAACTTTAGAAGGAAGATTCACACCAATAGAATATACTATATCATTTAATTCTGATGGTGGAACTAATATAGAAGAAGTTAAATATAATTATGGTCAAGAACTAATTTTATCTAAACCTTCAAAACCTGGTTATACATTTATTGGTTGGTACTTTAATGATGAAGTTATAACTCCAGATATAATAGCACAAAATGCTATAGATAATGCAATCATGTTAACAGCTCGTTATGAAGCAAATGATATAAAAATCACGATTACAATTAGTGATATTGCCACTAGCAATTTAGCCGCTATTATCAATAGAGAGTTAAATAACAATTTAAAAGGTTATGAATTTACAATTTCTGAAGCTAACGATGGAGCTGTTATTACAGTAACTATCAGTATTAAGTATTCTCCAAATGAAGATATAAGTGGTTTAAATAATATTATTAAAACAATAACATATAAAGAAAATGATATAACTTATACATTTGGTGGATATAAATCTAATAATCAAAGTTATAATTTTAGTTATTTACCTAATGAAGATATAAATATTACAGCTAATTATTTAACTAGTGAAATGGTGGTATATTTATATGTAGATGATAATGCTCCAATATCTTATATACCAACATTAGAAGATGGTAAATATAGCTTAACTAAGCAAGAATTAGATGGAGAGATTAGTACTAAAATAGGCTATACTTTAAGTGCTTGGTATGACCAAAATGGGGATGAATTTAACTTTAGTATAGAACAAAATAAATCTATAAGTTTATATGCTAATTTTATTCCAAATACTTATGCTATCACTTTAAATGTAAATGGTGGAGATGAATTATCTAATGATAAGTTCGAAGTCACTTATGATAGTCAAATTGGCACAGAATTAGTAGAACCTACAAGAACAGGTTATACATTTACTGGTTGGTTTGATAGTAATAATAACCGAGTAACTAAAGAAACTATTTATAAATACGCAAAAGATATCACTTTAACAGCTCAATGGGAAGCTATGACTTATGTAATAACTTATGAAACTGTTGGTGGTTCAACTATCAATGAAGTGTTAGAAATGACTTATGATAAGCCTAGTCATATTACTAACACAACTCCGACAAAACGTGGTTATAATTTCTTAGGTTTTGCGACTACACCAAACGCTGAAGAAGCTATATATAGCTTAGGTCAAGAAGTAACAAATATATTATTTGAAGCTTCAAATAAGACTTTATATGCAGTGTGGAAAGCTAAAACATATACAATTAGCTATCAAGGTTATAGCAATACACAAACATTTAGTTATAATGAAGTTTTACCAGAATTACTTGAAGTAAGTTTAGAAGGTAATACATTCATATCTTGGTATTATAACGATATTAGAGTAGAATCAGGACAATTATTAAGCACATTATTAACCGATGAAGATGAAAAAGACTTAAATATTACCTTAGTTCCAAAATTTGAAAAGAATAGCTACATTGTATCATTTGATACACTTGGTGGAACTAATATTGAAGCTATAAACGTAACATATGGTGATTTAATTAATGTTGATAATCCGACTAAAACAGGTTACAACTTCATAAGTTGGCAAATAGATGGTAACGATGTTGACTTAGTCACTTATAAAATGCCTGATCATAATGTGAAACTTGTAGCTAGATATGAAATAGTAGAATATAATATTTCATATGTAGGAACTGATTATTCACATTCTAATAAAGAAACTTATACAGTAAAAGATGTAGTTGAATTTAAAGACGCTACAAAAGTTGGTTATACATTTGCAGGTTGGTATTTAGATAGTAACTTTGAAACAAAAGTTACATCAACATTAGACTATGCTAAAGATTTAGTATTATATGCTAAATTTGAAGTTATAACATATAACATTTCATATAGTTTAGATGGTGGCACTAATGCTAATACAAACCCTAATAGTTATACAGTTGAAGATGTAGTTGAATTTGAAGATGCTACTAAAGTTGGTTATACATTTGCCGGTTGGTATTTAGATAGTAATTTTGAAACAAAAGTTGCATCTACATTAGACTATGCTAAAGATTTAGTATTATATGCTAAATTTGAAGTTATAACATATACAATAACATTAGGAGAAGATGAAATTAAATATACTGTAGAAAAAGTAGTAGAATTACCAGTATTAACAAAACCAGGATATGAATTTGGTGGTTGGTTAATTGCTGGTGAAGCTAGATTTAATACAATAGATTTAGTTGGTAATTATAATGGTAGTGCTATTTGGACTTTATTAGAATATAACATTTCATATAGTTTAGATGGTGGTACTAATGCTAATACAAATCCTAATAGTTATACAGTTGAAGATGTAGTTGAATTTGAAGATGCTACTAAAGTTGGTTATACATTTGCTGGTTGGTATTTAGATAGTAATTTTGAAACAAAAGTTACATCTACATTAGACTATGCTAAAGATTTAGTGTTATATGCAAAATTTGAAGTTATAACTTACACAATAACATTTGATACATCTGATACTAGTTTACCTAAATTTGAAGATGTTGAAATTGCGTATGGTGAAACATTAGGCTCTAAATTGCCAAATGTTGATGTTCCATTTGGCACAACATTTGATTATTGGTATTATACTAATAGCGAAAACGAAGATGTTGTTGTTACAAAAGACTTTGTTTATAATTTAACTACAAATATAACTTTAAAACCTAAAGTTTATGATACGACATATTACTTTATTTATAACCTTGATGGTGGTATCAATAACGATAGTAATATATTTGAAATTACTCTACCTGATTTAAATGAACCAAAAGAATTATATAATCCTACTAAAGTTGGTTATAAATTTGTTAGTTGGTATTTAGATAGTGAAATGACTATTGAGGTAGTTCAATTAACAAAAGAAGTTCTAGAATATGCAAATAATAAAAATCAAATCAGTCTTTATGCTAAATATGAAATTGAAACCTACACAATAAAATATTTAGATAATGATAAAACAACCGTCTTAAAAGAAACTGAAATGCAATATAATACGTTAGCTGAAATCTTTACCCCTACTAAAGATGGCTATATATTTGATGCTTGGTTAAAAGAAGATGGTAAACGTTATGACTTTAACACACCAATTACAGGTGATTTAGTGTTAATTGCCGGTTATCGTAAAGAATTTATTACTTACACATTAAAGACAGAAACAGAAGATGTGGTAATCACTGTTCAATCTATTGATGGTAAAGGTTTACCTGCAGATGCTAAATTACAAGTTGTTCTAGTTAAACATGAGATTGATGCGACTGAGGCAATAGATTTATTAGCTAATATAGGAACTATAACTCGTTTATATGACATTAAATTAGTAGATTCAGCTGGAACTATCATTGAACCTAATGGTGAAGTTAGAGTAACATTAACATTACCAGATGGTAAATTCCCTGGTGAAGGTAAAGAATATAAGATCATGTATATCAATAATGATTATTCTAACTATGAAGAATATGATTGCCGAGTTAATACAGATGGTCTATTAGAATTCTATACTACTCACTTCTCATATTACGCTATTGTTACAGTTGATAAAGTTATTGACTACACTTGGTTATGGATTGTATTAGGAGTATTAGGTTTACTATTAATTCAAGCTATTATAGTTATAATAGTTAAGAATCGTAAATATAAGATTACATTCATTAGTAATGGTAATATTAAAGTTAAGGATATGCGTTACAAGAAAGACGAAAATGTCATCTTACCTATTCCAGAACGTTTAGGCTATAAATTTGTCGGTTGGTATTTAGATTCTAAATACACTCATCCAGCAAATATTAAGACTATGCCAAATGAAAATATTATCTTATATGCTAGATGGAAAGAAGATCCAATAACTATTGGCTTAGTAGTTAAAAACAAAAAAAACTAAATAGGGCTTTACAAAGCTAAAAAACAGGTCATCGTATTAAACTTTGACCTGTTTTTATACATTAAAATTGTAAAATGAACTTGACATTATATGCCAAGCTTATTATAATGAAATCATGATTTATGAATTAGGAAATATAACACCATCTAGAAACCTAAACTTAGCATATATTATTCTAGATTGTCTTTTCTTAGTTATTTTTTTAACTTTACTAATCATTAAAAAAAGGTATGCAACTACTATCTGGTCACTGTTAGGAGGAGTATTATATTTTATAGTAGACTATGGTTATTTCCATTTAATTTCAAATAGTAGGTTTATTTCCTTTAATGGTATGGAAAGCGAAACAATTACAGCATTAATTTTATTATGGATGAGCTTATCATATGGTATTACTAATTTTGCCTTTATTTGGCTTTGCTTAAAAAAAGATAAATATTTAAAAGAATGGTTAATATTAATAATTATGTGGTGGCTAATAGCCCCTAGTCTTGCAAGTTTCGATAACACTAATACAATTATCACTTCAAGAACAACCACAAAATATCATTATATTATGGCTAGTATGTTAATTGTTGGGTACTTGTTTTTAATAATAAGAAATTTATTAACAAAAAATAAAGTTAATATATTATGGTTACTTGCTATCGGGGTTGGCGTTCAATTTGGTTGGGAAATATCATTATTAATTAATGGTATAAGACCTTTAAATGAAGCTAGTTTTATGACATTAATAATAAATTCTTTATTAGAAACCAACTTAGGATTACCATATATGTATTTAATATATAAACTGTTTAGTAAATATTATAATGATGATTTAACTAAAGTAAAAGAGACATAAATTTAATGAACCCCGTTTCTCATTTTAAGAAACGGGGTTTAGTTAAATTAGTGATTCATTACTTTAATTCTAAACAGATAATCATTTTGATATTAACGGTTTTAGTTCTTTTAAAAAAGTGTATCAAAAATTATAAGCCTAAAAGATAAACAGGAAAAACATAAGCATTTTCATTAATTGGTCTAATTTTATCACTAGTATTAATTATTAAACCAGGGTTAATTTTTAAATTATATTTTTCTAAAACCTTAAAGTTTTTAGTGGGCTTATTAGGTGTTTCACTTTTTTTAATTTCAATTGGAGTTATTTCATTATCTTTTATAAATAAAACATCAATTTCTCTTTGATCTATATCACGATAATAATAAAGATATTCCTTAGGATTTATGTTGTTATTAGCTAAACTCTTTATTATTTCACTTATAACAAAAGTTTCAAAAAATTGTCCACCCATTGCGCAAGCTTCAAGCATTTCACTATTTGGCCATTTTGCCAAATAAGCACATAATCCAGTATCCATAAAATAAAGCTTAGGAGCTTTGATAATCCTTTTAGAAATGTGAGCCATATATGGTTCTAATAAATAAATAACGCCAGAAGTTTGTAGTATTGAAATCCATCTTTTACAAGTTGTAGAATCAATACCAAGTTCCCTTGCGTAGACCTCATAATTAATCTCTGTAGCTGTTCTTAACGCTAAATAAGCCATAAATCTTCTAAACTGCATTTCGCTTGATGCAGAAATAAGATTTCTAACATCTTTTTCTAAATAAGTATCTAAATAAGATTTAAAATAAGTATTATGCTCACTTTCATTTGTCACTACGTCAGGCATACCACCACGGTATATTCGTTTAAATATTTCTAATTTATTTGCGTATTTAAGACTTGTTTTATTTTCTTTTTCTAAAAGATTATTAATGTTAGGGTTAAACGCCTCTCCTTTTACGCTTAAAGCTTCTAATTGAGTCATAGAATACATTTCTATGACACCAATTCGTCCGGCTAGAGATTCTGAAATTCCCTGTTGAAGTATAAATTGGTTAGAACTAGATAATACATACATTAATTTTCTTTTTTTATTGTTTATTAAGCAATCATATCGTTCTTTATCAATTATAATTTTAATCTCATTTAATAATTAAGGCGCTTTTTGGACCTCATCAATAATAAGTGGCCAAGGATGAACTTCTAAAAAACCCTTAGGGTTAGATAAAGCAAGTTCTAATTCAACTGTATCGTCTAAAGTAACAACATTAAAAGAAGAACCAAAAAGTTTATAAAGTGTAGTTGATTTCCCAATTTGTCTAGCTCCATAGATTGCTATTGCTGGGAATGATTTGCTAACTGTTAAAATTGTTGTTTCTATATCTCGCGTTAAATACATTCATATCACCCCATCAAGTACTTGTTTCAATATTTATCCGATTAAATAACGACTCTAATAGCAATTTAATCGGTTTATGAGTAATTTTATCATAATTTTTAAGGAAATCAATGTATCCGATTAAATGACGAGTCTAATAGTAATTTAATCGGTGAAGCAATAAAACTCAAATTTTAATTTGTGATAATTTTTCCTTTTTTTTAATAGTTTTTTATAATATAATTTATTAAATAGAGGAAGTGATAGAATGTTTAGTTTTATTAAAAGCATGATGTGGTTTATCAAGAAAAACTGGTATTTTTATGTTGCTATTGTAATTGTAGGAATATCTATTAGTTTAGCTAATTTATTGCCAGCAACTATTATTTCAAGTTTGACAGAAGCAATCACTAATGCAACTATTACTAAAGATTTTATTTTAAAAAACATATTATTATATTACTTATTAATAATGTTTTTAATCTATTTAGTATCTACTACTAAAAGAGTTTTACAAAATCGTTTAAAAGTTCGCCTTTATTACGCTTTACAAGTTAGATATATGGAAAACATTTTAGTTCAAGATGCAAGTTTCTTTGAACAATTCCAAGCCGGTGACCTTTTAACTAGAGCTTTAGGTGATGTTAAATCAGTTAATTTTAGTGGGTCAAACAGATTATTAAATATATTTTTAGAATTTGTAACAATAGTGGTGACATTTATAGCTATGTTACTAATATCACCTACTTTAACGCTATTTAGTGTTATACCATTACCGATTATCTTTTTCTTTAATTTTTATTTAAAGAAAAAGGTTAAGAGAAATTGGAAAGAAGTCAGAGAAGAAGCTTCAAAAATGGGAAATGTGGTACTAGAAAGTATAACTAATGTAAGAACTATTAGAGCTTTCTCTAAAGAGGAAGAAAATTATCAAAAAAATATCGAATACTCAGACCGAGTTTATAAAATAGAGAGAAGAAACTTAAAATTAAATGTTGTTTTTCAACCTGTATTTAATAGTATAACAGCTGTTGCTACTATTATTGCCTATGCGGTTGGTAGTTTTTACATCTTAGATAAAGGTATGGATATTGATTCTTTTGTTCAATTTACTATTTATTTAGGTATGTTTGCTTCGCCTTTGACTAATATAGGTAATTTATTAAATAATTTTTATCAAAGTTTAATTTCAGCCGATCGTATAAATGAAGTTTATGATGCTAAATCAAAAGTTATCGATAGTTCTGATGCTAGCAATATTAATCATGTTGATAAAATTGAATTTAGAAATTTCAGTTTTAAATATGAAAATGATAATTTTTATGTTTTAAAAAATATTAATTTAACAATTAAAAAAGGTGAAACCTTAGGTATAGTTGGTAAAACTGGTTCAGGTAAATCTACTTTAGTAAGACAATTAGTAAGACAATTACCAATTTGTAAGGGCGAACTTTTTATTAATGGCAAATTCATTGAAGACTTTAATCAAGAAAGTGTTAGAAGTATGGTGTCATATGTTCCTCAAGAACATGTTTTATTTAGTAGATCAGTTTATCAAAACGTGGCTTTAGGAAAAGCTGATCAAACTAGTGATGATGAAATAAGGCATGCGATTGAATTAGCTGATTTTGCTAAAGATATCGATGCACTACCTTATGGTTTAGATACCATTGTTGGTGAATATGGTGTTACCTTATCAGGTGGTCAAAAACAAAGATTAGCAATAGCTAGAGCATTTTTGAAAAATTCAGATATTCTAATATTAGATGATTCTTTATCGGCAGTTGATGGTTCAACTGAAGCTAACATTATTAACTCATTAAAAGAATACCGCAAGAATAAAACAAATATTATTGTTGCTCATAGATTAAGTGCAGTTATGGCAGCTGATCATATTATCGTTTTAGATGATGGTGTTATCATTGAAGAAGGAACGCATGAAGAGTTGATGCGATTAAAGGGTTGGTATTATCATCAATACCTATCTCAACAAATGGAGGAGGTATAGTATGGCTAAAAAGAATAAAGAATTAGTTTATGGTAAGTCTGAATTATTAAAGAAAACTATACCATATATCAAAAAGGAATGGAAGACATTCTTAATTGCATTTTTGTTAGTGTTTGTAATAGCTTTTTTACAAACGTATACTCCTTTATTAACTAAAAGTATAATAGATGATTATATTTTAAATGAAACAATAACTAAAGCTGTTAAATATGAAGCGATTAGGAATTTGTTAATAATGTATGGTGTAATGACTTTAATCATGGTTGTTTCGCGTTATTTTATGCAATATTTTATGTCTTTAACTGGAATGAATATTGAAAGAAGATTACGTAATGATGCGATTAGAAAAATAGATTATTTACCAGTTGATTATTATTCATTAGAACCAGATGGTAAAATAGTTTCTAAAATAACAAATGATAGTAATGGTGTTAGAGTCTTCTTTGAGACAATGTTTTCAATTTTTCAAGCTCTGATTAACATTGTAGTTGTTTATGTTGGTATTATTATTTTAATGCCTATGTTAGGATTAATATTATTAGTCTTAGTTCCAGTTCTTTTAATTTGGGTAACAATTTATAGAAGAAGAGTTCATGGTTATTATCAAGATTTAAGAGAGACGGGTTCAAGAATAACTGGTAAATTAAATGAATTAATTACCGGAGCTTTAGTTATTCAAGATTTTAATCAAGAAGAAGCAATGTTAAATGACTATAAGGCTTTAGTTAATCGTTATAATTATAATGATAAAAAAGCCAATACAGTGGCTGCTTACTTTGGTTGGGAATTGTTAATGTTAATTAAAAGAATAGCTGAAGTATCTATCTTAGTTTATTTTGGTTTTAGATATTTTGAATTAGGTCCTACCGTTATAACAGTTGGTTTAATTACGACTTTTACAGATTATTTAACGCGAATGATTAATCCGGTTAATGCTATATTTAATAATTTAAATGAATTAGAAGATAGTATGGTAGGAGCAAATAGAGTATATCTCTTTATGGATGAAGCAAATGATACTAGAGTTTTAACAGGTGCTGAAGCTCCAACAGAAATTATTGGTAAGGTTGAATTTAAAGATGTATGGTTTGCCTACGTTAAAGGAAAACCAGTTTTAAAAGGAATTAATCTTAAAGTTGAAGCTGGTAAAAACATTGGAATAGTTGGCCATACAGGTTCAGGCAAATCAAGTTTAATGAATTTATTATTAGCATATAACGATTATGATAGTGGGCAAATCTTAGTAGATGGTGTAGATATTAAAACATATAATAAGCAAAGTTATAGACAAAACTTAGGTATAGTTTTACAAACCCCAGCTTTATTTGCCGGAACAATAAAGTCTAATTTAACTATGGAAAGAGATATATATCAAGATGATGAAATAGAAAAAGTCTTAATTGAAGTAGGCGGTAAAGATTTATTAGCTAAATCAGAAAAAGGAATTTATTCACCTATTTCTTTTAGAGGTGAGAACTTATCACTTGGTGAAAAACAATTGATTTCTTTTGCTAGAATATTATTAAGAAATCCTAAAATATTAGTATTAGATGAAGCAACCGCAAACATAGATACAGAAACGGAAAATAAAATAAAACATGCTATGGACGTAGTGTGTAAAAATAGAACTACATTTATTATTGCTCACCGCTTATCAACCATTCGTGACAGTGACTTAATTTTAGTGGTCAATGATGGTTTGATTGTGGAGCGTGGCTCGCATGAGGAATTGTTAGCTCAAGACGGGGCTTATGCGGCTTTATATCGCTCACAATTTAAGGCTAAAGAGCAAGAGGAAATGCAAAGTTAAGCCTTTAAAAAAATCTAAATTCACTGCGCTTTAAGAGTAACTTTAGGGTAAAATAGCGCAAATTTTTAACCTTAACTTCCCTTAAGCTGGGACTTTCTAAAAGAAAGCCCTTAGGGTTGTTTTAATTTTTTTATCGAGGTAAAGGCCATGGGAGCGACTTCTACCGAACAGTCATTTGCTCTTTTAAAAGAACGTATTTTAAAAGATGGTAAGTGTTTGCCAGGTGGCATTTTAAAGGTTGATAGTTTTATAAACCATCAAATCGATCCAACTTTACTGCGCGCTATGAGCGTGGAGTTTGTAAAGCGCTTTAGCGATGTTGAGATCAATAAGATTTTAACTATTGAAGCCTCAGGAATTGCACCTGCGGTAGTGCTTGGTATGTTACTTGATGTACCGGTTGTTTTTGCAAAGAAGAAAAAACCGTCGACAATGGATAATATGCTAACCACTGAAGTTTTCTCCTTTACCAAAAATACCTCCTACACCGTCTGCGTCAGCAGTGATTTTCTCTGCCCTCAAGATAAGATCCTCTTTATAGATGACTTTTTAGCCAACGGTAATGCCGCTAAGGGTATGATCGATTTAATTAAACAAGCTAATGCCACATTAGTTGGCATGGGCTTTTTAATTGAAAAGGCTTTCCAAGAGGGGGGTAAATATTTGCGTGCAGCAGGTATTAGGGTCGAGTCTTTAGCCTTAATTGACAGTCTCGATAATTGCCAAATCAAGGTACGCTAATAATGCAAAATACCCAAGAAACTATTACCGCAGAACAAAAGTCTGAGTTAATTTATGGCCTTGAAGATCGTCCTCCTTTCAGGGACACCTTCTTTGCCGCCTTGCAGCATTTGCTTGCAATTTTCGTGGCGATCATCACTCCGCCACTTATTATTGCAGGCGCGCTCAATCTTGACTTAGCTACCACTTCCTTCTTAGTCTCAATGGCACTTTTTGCCTCAGGTATTTCTACCTTTATTCAATGTAAAAGAGTAGGGCCTTTAGGTTGTGGTCTTCTGTGTATTCAAGGTACCTCTTTCTCATTCATCTCACCTATCATAAGTGCAGGTTTAACTGGCGGCCTTTCATCTATCTTTGGTGCTGTCATTGCAGGATCAGTGGTGGAGATGGGAATTTCCCGCGCCCTTAAATATACAAGACGTATTATCACCCCATTAGTTTCAGGTATCGTGGTAACTTTAATTGGTATGTCCTTAATTAAAGTTGGTATCACTGCCTGTGGCGGTGGTTTTGGCGCGATGGAAGATGGCACTTTTGGCTCCTTGCAAAACGTAGGTATTGCAGCTTTAGTTTTAATCTCCATTTTAATTTTTAATAGAAGCTCAAATCGCTATTTGCGCATGAGCTCCATTGTCATTGGCCTGGCTATTGGCTATGCAGTATCCTTTGCTTTGGGGATGGTAGATTTTTCAAGTGTGGAAAGCTATGGTGGTTTAAATGTGCCACTTCCTTTTAAATATGGCATTTCTTTTGATATTTCAGCCATCATCGGTTTAGGTATTGTCTATTTAATCACCGCCATTGAAGCTTATGGTGATATTACCGCAAATAGCTTAATTTCAGGTGAGCCAGTCTCTGGTGAGAAGTTTATTAAGCGCGCCTCAGGGGGTATTTTAGCCGATGGCTTTAATTCCATGCTCGCAGGTGTTTTAAACTCCTTCCCAAATTCTGTTTTCGCTCAAAACAATGGCATGATCCAATTAACCGGTGTAGCCTCACGCTATGTAGGTTTCTTTATTGCCGTCTTCTTACTCTTATTAGGCATTTTCCCAGCCGTAGGTTTAGTCTTCTCCTTAATGCCAGAGCCGGTATTAGGGGGTGCTACTTTATTAATGTTTGGTACCGTAGCTGCCGCTGGAATTAGAATTATTGCCTCACAGAAGATCAATCGTAAAGCTACCTTAGTGATGGCTTTATCCTTCTCAATTGGTCTTTCAGTTGAGTTAGTGCCACAGATCTTACAGCAATTACCTGAAGTTATTCGTGGTATTTTCTCATCTGGCATCACCGCAGGTGGTGTGACTGCCATTTTATCTAATTTCTTAATTAGAATTAAAGGCGAAGAGTATTAAGCAAAGAAGTCCTCTTAACTGCCCAAGTGCTTTGGGCAGTACTAAAAAAACGCCTATTCCTTGCGATTAGTAAATTTAAAGGGATTTTGGCGTTTTATTTTATCTTTAACCTCCTCAAAACGCTTTAAAGCCTCCTGAGCCTTATCTTTTTCTGTGTCTTCTTGGTTTGTCTCTTGCAGAGGATCAGCACCATACTGATTTTCACCTGCGGTACCAGGCTTTTGCATCAAAAAGAGAAAGGCCAAAAAGAAAAAGGCAAAGCCTAAGGCTGCATAAAAGCAAGCCTCCACAATTTTTTCATCTTGTAAGCGCAAGGCTAAATCGCCAAAGACCACAATTAAAATGGCCAAAAGAAGTGGCATTAAGATGATCGCCCCTTTTAGGTTTAGATCATGTAAACGGCGCACCCCGACACAAACTAATGGGCACAGTAGGATAATAAAACTTAGTGCAAAGATAAGATCACCTACGATTGGAATAAAGCGACTTATAGCAAAGATTAAACTTTGGGTAATTACAAAAAAGAGGGCAAAAGACCAAAATTCAAAACGCGAGGCACGCCCTGAAATGCGGTAAAAGCGCTCTTTTAGGCATAAGAGGATACTGTCTTTAAACTGCATAAAACATCCATCATTTAAAAATTAAGGCTTAATTTTACAAAAAAAGCCCCACCTTTAAGGTGGGGGTAAGTTAAACTTTGAAAAATTTTTGCCCTTAGGCTTTAGCTTGATTGTTTACAATCACCGTGGAGCGGGCGGGGATGGTTAAAGTTTTGCCTTGGGTTAACTCTTTGATAAATTTTTCTTGGAACTCATCTGAACTCATAGTTAAACCAAAGCTGTAAACCTTTAAATCCTCACGGGCTAAAAGCTCATATAAAGCCTCTAAGCCTTCACCATGATCGGTGCGGCGAACATTACGTCCGGAAAGTGGAATTAACAAAGACTCACCTGTATCTTCACTATCATCTTGGCCTTCAAGATCGGTTGGAAGATATAAGGCCGCTAATAGCGGTAAGAGCATCGATCCTTGATCTATCTTTATGGCCTGTCTTGCCACATTGACTAAGACTAAGGAGAAGCGATTGTTATAGAGGCGAATAAAGCCAAAGTGCGCACCACCTGAGGTAATAAAGACTTGTGAGCCATAGGTTAAAGCCTCATTAGAGCGTCTTATCGCGGCAAGTTCATGTAAAGCATTTTGGATCTTTGCAGAATAGGGGCTTACATGATGATCGCGCATGGCCTCAAAAGGAAGTGGGGATCTTGGCTGAATTTCGTATTGATTAATAGCATCGCCCAACTCATCGCCTTGATAGATACAAGGTATGCCTCTCCAGGTATATAAAGTGGCTAAGGCTGCTAAATAAAGTGATTTCTCACCGCCTATGATGCTATAAAAGCGCGGGAGATCATGATTGTCTAATTGATTGATAAGACAAATTTTAACCTGCTGTGCCATACCCACTGAATAATTTTCACAGGTGCGACGCAAATCTTCACCAGTATACGGGGTAGGATCACCGGTTAAATTAACCCCACCAAAGAAAGCGCGAATAGGACTTAAAAAGCCAGTATAATTAATGGCACCGTCTAAATTATTATCGGTATTTAGAGCATAGCGGCCATCTGAGGGGAAGTCACCAATTAATAAGGTATCCTCGCGCACCGATCTTGCCTGCTCGCACATTTGCTTTAAGCGTCTTACATTATTTAAAGAAGTACCCTCATCACCTACTTGTGAGGCGGCATCAATACACCAACCATCAATACCATAAGGGACTCTTAAATACTTTTTAATAACGCTATTGTGCCCTTTATACATGCTATGGCGCACAGCTTTTGAGCCATAGTTTAATTTAGGATTAGTGGGGATATTGCGATAGTAATAGGCATCATCATTGCCTTTGAAGCTATAAAAATCCCGATAGGGTGAATCCTTGTGATGGCGTGCCCCCTTACCGGTACGCTCTTGTCTGTCAAACCAGGGGTGATTATCTCCGGTATGATTAAAAGGTGCATTTAAAATCAAGCGCATCTCATAACTAAAGGAGTTCATGCGCAGACGCTTTAGCGCACCATTGCCTCCAAAGTGCGAGTCAATGACATCATAGTCTTCGACATCATACTTATTAGGTGAGGTGGCTTTGAAAATTGGGGTGAGATATATACCATCAAAGCCCATGCCACGGATATAAGGGAGCATGTTGGAAATACCATCAAGATCACCCCCACAATGCACTTCATCTAAATCCTTATATTCAAAGGAGTCATTGTGAATTGGGGTGTCTGCTGCATAGTGAGTGGCATCAATGGTGAAATAGCCTTTAGAGCTTGCAAATCTATCGGGGAAGATTTGATATAAAATCAAATCTTTAACCCAAGATGGGTGCACATCATTTAGTTCAAAGGCAAAGCAGTGTTGCAGTAAAGGCGGCTCACGTGACATACCAAGGGAGCTGTACCAGACCACATCAATGGTTTCTTGCTTGTCATTTAAAAGGGCAATCTTAAAGCTATAGCGCTGTAAGTTTGCACCTTCATCTAAAGGAATTTGCGCCACAAAACGGTGAATTCCAGCTTTAGATCCGGTATAGAGCATATCAACTCGCACCGGCTCATTTTGCGGGAAAGCCACAAGCTTGGCGCTTAAACGTTTAGGACTTGCACCGCGTACAAAAAGCACTGTGAACTTATGATTGTCACCTGGTGCTGTACAGGTGTGAAAGCATTGAAACGGAAGGTTGGTCCTCGGTGATGAAGTGTTTTGCCGCATACTTATCCTGCCTTATTTTAGCTCTTTTAATGTTTCTCTTACCGCTTCAAAAACGTGTAAGACTCCTTTTACGTCCACTCTTTCATCCGGGGAGTGGGGATAATCTATCGTAGCACCAATAGAGACAAGTTGTAATCTTGAAGGAGCTTTTTTCACAAAGAAGCCACACTCCAAGCCTGCGTGCAAGACGGTGACGATAAGTTTTTCACCGGTAATCTGCTGCCAGTGCTTACTTAAAGTATTAATTAAGTGATTAGACGCTGGGGATTGCCAAGCACCGTGTTCACTTTCAACTTTAAAGCTAAAGCTCTCACCTAAAGCTTTAACTTGTGGGAGGGAAGTTTCTTTTGCTACGACGTCTTTAAGCTCATTTTCATCTAAAGATCTTGCCATTAAACAAAGCTCAAGTAAGCCTTGCTTAAAGGAGGCCACGCCTAAATTGCAAGAGGTTTGCACAATATTAGGATCAACTTTAGACCAAGAGTGTGGACCTAGGATTAAAGCGTCAATTAACTTTAAGACTTTTAAAGTTTGAGCGTCGTCAATGAAGGTTAAAGCCTCAGATCCTGCACTTATTTCAAGGCGCATCTTAGGATCTGTTACTTGAAACTTTTGTCTTAGGCTTTCAAAGTTTAAAAGTAAGTCTTGTTTAAACTCATTAAGTTGTGAGGATTTAATAGCTAGGGTTACACAGCAATTTGGTGCAATGGAGTTTCGAGCTTGACCGCCTTGTAGCTCACCTAAATAAAGATCATAGTCTTTTTTAGAGGCTAAAAGTAGACGTGCTAAGCTTACAATGGCGTTTGCATGTCCTTTGTGAATATCGGTACCGCTGTGACCGCCTTTAAGATCTAAAAGATTAAGCTTTAAAGCACTAAAACCCTCAGGTAAGGTTACAGGATTTCCCTTATAGTGCATCACAATGTCACAAGATCCCGCGCAACCTACATAAAGACGGCCGTTTTCCTCAGAGTCTAGATTGATTAGATAATCGGCATCTAAATGTTCACCACTTAAGCCTAAAGCACCTTTCATGGTGGTTTCTTCTTCAACGGTGAAAATGGCAGTTAAAGGACCGTGCTCTAAACTCTCATCTTCCAAAAGTGCCAAGCTTGTTGCAATACCAATACCATCGTCAGCACCTAAGGTAGTACCTTTAGCGTGCACAAAGCCATCATCGCCCAAATATGGCTCAATAGGATCGGTTAAAAAGTTATGAGTGCTCTGAACGTCTTTTACCGGCACCATATCAAGGTGGGCTTGTAAAATAACTTTGGGGGCATTTTCATAACCTAATGTAGGTCCCTTTTTAATAATGACGTTACCCACTTCATCGCTATAAGTCTCAAGACCCTTACTTTTTGCATAATCTATAAGGTAGGTTGCAAGTTTTTCTTCATGCCCTGAAGGATGAGGGAAAGTGCAAATCTTAGAGAAATGTTGCCAAATAACTTTAGGCTCTAAATTTTCAATACTCATAAATTTCAAATCTTACTTTTTAAGCTAATACAACAAAAATCAGGTCAATTATAATACTTGTGTCAAAGGCGCTAAAGTCTCTTGAGACTAAAAAGCTTTTTAGGTGAAAGGGGCTAAATTAGGACAAAAAAGAATACGCTAAGCTTTAGGGTGGGAGAGCCCCTGCCTTTTAAAAAGTTTAAGCTTTTTCTTATCAAGTTGTGATAGAGTATTTAGGATTTAAGATAGAGTTTTTTGTAAAAAAGCAAAACTTTCTTAAAAATTGGTCGTCATATTAAATATAGTTGAAGGTGTGCCAAATAATTTTGAGTTTTTTATATGTTTTGTTGGAGAGTTTCTTGCAAAGCTTAAAAGACTCAAGCATAATTCTAGAAATTTTTTATTTTACTTTTTAAGGATGGTTTTATGCTTAAGTGGTTTAAAAGCTTTTTTTCAGGCAAAGCCCTAAGCTTGTTGCTTTTACCTCTAGCGTTTGTTTTAGCATCGTGTACTGCGTATAAGGATGATTACACCGGTACCTGGATAGGTCTTGATGAGTCAGGACAAAATTATATTGTCTATGAATATATGTTTACGGATGTGGCAACTCCAGGTAATGAGAATGCACTTTCAGTACGCGTGATTAGAAAATCCTATGAGTTCAATCCTGAGAAAACCATTTTAAGCTGGACTGAAACCATTCCTCATTATTTCCCTTGTGTTTATGATGAGGATACCGGAATTGTCTCTACACCTTTTGGCCCAATTGAATTTGAGGTTAAATCCGGATCTTTAATTTACAATAATATTCATTTTACTAAGAAAGCTAAAAATACTGAGCTTAAGCTTAAGTATGTGGCACGTGATCATTTAAAGACTTTGTATCCTGAAATTCCAATTAATGATTAATTAATCTTTTAAGCAAAAAGAAGCCTCCTAATGTGGAGGCTTTTTTAGCTAACATTGCACAAAATTAATCATCTTTGGGCCTGCTGAGCCTATAAATACGGCCTGTGGCTTTAAGTTCTTGCACAAAGCTGGGATGACATCATCAGGTAAGCCTTCTGCAATATGGCAATTCTCATGGGCAATATTGTGGGCACTTGCAAACTCTAAAAGACGCTTCTTATGCTCTTTTAAGATATTTTCAGCATAAATCTCTGGAGCATAATTTGGCACTTCAAGCATAATGGCAGGTAATAATACCGGAGCTGAATTGACTAAATGAATTTCACCACCTGTGATGGTAGATAACATCTGTGCCTCACGCAGGAGGGACACATTATAAAGTCTCTTTTCAGGTGAGGTGAAGTCTAAGGCCACGACAATAGGTGAGCTTTCCTCCCAAGTGTGTTCTTTGGAGATCACCACTGGAATCTTGGCATTTCTTAAAACATACCAATCAATAG
>CASEZJ010000003.1:71985-74201 GCA_949292525.1 uncultured bacterium
AAATAATTGAATCTAAAATTCCATGGTGATTGGCACTTTTAATTAGGAGATCATAACTGCCTGAGTTCATCTCATTGACAATGCCTTCTCCTAAATCTTTAGCCCAAATGACCTTTGGTACGCAGTTGACTTGAACGTCTTTAGTATATTCAGCAATTAGCTTTTTAGTCTCTTCAATATGCACGCTCATCACATCATCACGCGTATCTCTTTCTTTGTGACGATTTAAGATGTGCACATCATAGGAAAAATCATAGATAAGACGCAAGACAGTGATGTTTACTTTATTGTTATAGCGAGCAAACTCCACCGCACGCTCTAAAGCTATTTGCCGATCACGTTTAGGTTCTACGACCACAAGAAGGTTTGTATATTTGCGCATACTAGATCCTCCCTCTACCTTTGTGTTTGTTTTAACTTAATTTTATCCTGAAATTAAGACTTTTTATAAACTAAGAGGTGAGAGAGTGCACACTTTTTAATAATTTTCTTTTAAAGCTTAAGGGTGCGAGGCTTTATGCCCAATACTAGACATAAGACCGTGAAGATAAGTGCTCCTAAACCTATAAAAAGGGCTAAGAACAAAGATGCCTCAAAGGTACTTATATTTACCCAAGTTTCAAAATCAAAGCTTACAAAACGTACCACAGTGGCCATCACGGTAGCACTAATTAAAACTTTAAGGCAGAAAGTCAGGGTTTGTTTTGAGGGACAATAGATTTTTCTTTTAATTAAAAGATATAAAAGCTGTCCTGCATTGACGTAGGCGGCAAGGGCTGTGGAGAGGGCAAGACCTATATAGCCTAGCGGATAGACTAAAATTTAGTTAAAGATGATGTTTGCAGCAATGGCGACCATGGAGCAGCGCACCGGAGTTTTAGTGTCTTGAATGGCGGCAAAACCTTGCACGAGGACTCTTACTAACATAATAGCCGCTAAACCTGAGATTGAGGCTAAAAGGGAGGCTGAAGATAAGAGCACATGTTCACTTGTAAATGCGCCATGCATGAAAATTACACGCAAGATACTCTCGCGCAACGCCACCATGCCCAAAGCAGAGGGAATTCCTAAAAGAAGGACCAAACGCACGCCCCAATCTAAGGTATTTTGATAGCGCAGAGGATCTTCTTTTATATTAATGCGCGAGAGGGCAGGTAAGATCACTGTGGAGATGGCTACTGCAAAAATGCCAATTGGAAACTCTAAAAGCCTGTCTGAATAATAAAGATAAGAGATAGCACCAGTTGCCAAAAAGGAGGCTAAGATGGTGTTGACTAAAAGATTAAGCTGAGATGCTGAAACGCCAAATAAAGCTGGGATCATTAAAGTGCGAATTCTTACTACCCCAGGATGATGCCAGGCAAAGCGTGGCAGGGTTAAAAGCTTTAAACGCCAAATTGAAGGGAGCACAAATAACAATTGCGCAACGCCTCCTGCCACCATCGCATAGGCTAAGATTAAATTAGGATCTGAAGCTTTTGGGGCAATAAAGACTGCCGCGCCTATCATCACCACATTTAAAATACAGGGGGTGACTGCCGGAATGGCAAATTTCCCATAGACATTTAAAATTGATGAGCACAGGGCAGTTAGGGTAATAAAGAAAAGGTAGGGGAAGGTTACTCTAAGTAAGAGGGAGGCTTCAACAAATTTTTCCCCATCGCTTGCCCCTTGTGAGTAGGCCTGATACCAACCGTAACCAAAAAGTGCCGTAACTACGGGTGATAAAACCATACCTAAAGCGCAGATCACAAAGACTATCGCCCCTAAAGTACCTGAGGTTTTGGAAAGTAAGTCTTTTAAATCCTCAAAGCTTTGCTCTTGTTTAGTTTTAGTCATCACCGGCACAAAGGCTTGGGCAAAAGCACCTTCGGCAAAGAGGCGGCGAAAGAAATTTGGAATACGATTGGCAAAAAAGAAGACGTCAGCCATTAAACCTGCACCTAAAAGGGAGGCTATGGCAATATCACGTAACATGCCCAAAATTCTTGAGGCGAATGTCATTAAAGCAGTAATGGAGCCTGCTTTTAAAAGTTTGGCACTTTTTGCCGGAACATTTTTTGAAGCCATTTTTAAATCTTTTTGTGATCTTAAACTTAAGGGTCACATTATAGAGCATGTGTCCCCTTTAACTCCTTTTTTTGATTAAAACCCTTCCTGTAACTCACTTTGATCTTGGTACAGCAGATCTTCAATAATGTTTGCAGTTTGATAGC
>CASEZJ010000004.1 GCA_949292525.1 uncultured bacterium
GTACTTTAAAGTTTTAATACTTTTTGTTTATAGCTTTAATACTTTTAGTTTATAGCTTTAAAGTTAAAATAATACTAAGATTTTAAAGAACCCTTTTTTTTATGGTTGTAAAACGATTAAAAATAAATTAAATGAATCGCCTTTAGTTAAGGTTATTTCACCACTAAGTGCAATATAAAAGATACCATCATCATTTTGACAGATTAATTTTTCCCCATTTACTTTAATATAATCATCTTTTGCAGCATCAGTATATAAATATAGTTTAGTGCTAGAAGTGTTAATAACAATAGAGGTAGCAGTTTCTATTTTTAGACAGGTTTTATAGCTGATGTTTTCATATATTAATTCACCTTTAGATGTGCTAGTATTACCTCTAATTGTAATGAAATCATAGTTCTTATAATTAGTAGATTCATCGCCAAAACTAATAATGATTTGATTATTCGTAATAGAGTCATATTTTTCAAGAATAGTATTGTATTTAATTATTTGTTCATTAGTTAGTATGCTTAATTGTAGTGAATTTAAACTTTGATATATGGATTTCAATTCAGTTATTTTTAAACTGTCATTTATAGATATATTGTTTTCATCTAATGAATTCAAAATACTAATAAATTTATGACTAACTAAATATGATTCAAGAATTGTTATACCATTTTCTAATTTATTTACTAATTCAACATCTATTTCAACATTGTCTAATTCGCTGTATTTTAAATAGATATTTTGATATTCTTGTAATGTATTTTCTATAGCTTCTACATTAAATTTATCGATTTGCTTATAATCTATTAAATTTGTTATATCTTCGATGATTTTATTTATTGAAAGATTATTAAATGTTTCTTCAGCTACTAATAAATCGTTATAATTTGTAACTAGAGATTGTAGATTAGAAGGAAGTAAATCATAGGCATCTCGGGCGGTTGTAATTAATACCAAACTATTTTCATTAACTACACCAATATTAGTTATTAAAGTAATTACATTTTCAACTTCTAAATTTTGTATTGTTTTAAATGAATCATCTAATTTTAAATATAGATCATTAGATATTTGTTTTTTATCGTTTTCAGAAAGACTATTATAGAGCTCATAGGCATTATAAATTTGAGTTTTATTACTTAATGTAATATTGTTAGGTAGATTTTTAATAGCCGTATTGGTTTGTTCATTCTTTGTAGTTTCTGTTATAAAGTCTATATAAGAGACTCTAATTTCTTTATTTTTTATACCTGATGTTAAAATATAAGTTCCGCTAGGTAAAGTTATTTCAGCCTCACCTATTATTTTATTTAAATATACTTGACCAAAATTATCAATTAATTCAGCGCCCTGTTCTTTAGTTTTAGCACTAACATTTATTTTTATTGTCGTCTTGGTATTTAGGGTAAAGGTTATTATTTGACCTTTACCAGTAATTTCATTTTGATTGGCTTTAGTTATATTTGTAAAAATTATATTATTTAAATTTGTCGTTTGATTTGCTTTAATATTTGAAAAATCAACAATTAGATTTTTATTGCTTATATCTATGTAAGAAGATGGTAAAGTTTCAGCCATTTGGGTGTTTTTTAAAGCGTTATAATTATGAGTTCCAGAATTGTTAATAACCTCTTGTCTTGCGGTTACAGGATCAGTTAGATAATAGTTATTTAGATAAAAAAGTTCGGCATTATTCTCAAAATTGTTATAAGAAGTTTGGTTATAATTACAATTACTAGTTACTAAATCTGATCTATCATTAACTTGGTTTGGTAATCCTTCATAACAAGCAAAGAAGATGTTATTATAAAATTTAGTACTACCACTAGTATTATTATTATCAACTATTTGTTTACAACCATCAAAATAATTATTTTCGGCAAAGATATAACAATTAGCTCGGGCTGAAATTACATAGTCGATATTACCAGTATAATCTTTATCAACCGATATATAATTATTATAATAGTGAATATTAGCTTGTCTAGCTAAAGGTTGTCTAGATGCACAATTATGCCACCAATTGTGATGCATAGATATGTTATATTGTAAAGATGAGTCACTAGAACCAATTAAATTAGTTTTATGACAATCTTCAAGATAGTTATAAGAAAAAGTATAATAAAAACCACGTTTAAAATCACAAGATCCATCGCCCTCAGCCTTATCTGATTCAGCAGGGTTAGCACAATAACCAGGTAAAAACACATTATTATGTATCCAACATCTAGAAACAGGAACGGTAATCAAGTTATTTTCTTGTTTACCTTCCATTCCAATTGCATCCTCAGGATAGTTTGCAAATGATAGATTTCGTACTTCAAAACTTTCACCAGTAGATACCCCGTATTTGGTTGAAGTATTACTATTAGCTATAAAATGAATACCAAAGCCATAAAATCCGGCATTTTCACCTATTCCCTCAATAGTTAAGTTAAATGCATCAACCATTCTTGCCATTCGCCCATTATCACCTACGCTACCACCAAATTCGGTTGAATTATAGGCGGTTAGACCAGTAATTAAGCTTTTACTAGCATCGGTTTTATCTTCAGCATTAACCATATCTAAAACTCTAATGTTTACTGCGCCGTAATCTAGACAAGCGGCTTTTATACCATATTTTAATTTGTCATCATATTGCCGATTATTTAAGAAATAACCTATGCTGGTATCAGTGTTATTTTTAAAATATTTACTAATATCAGCTTTTTTAAATGTATTAGTATCTTTATCATAGACATAAGCATAATCTAGGATGTTATTTTTATTATTATCACTTAAATAAATTACTAAAGTGTTATCTTTTAAAGAACCATCATCTAAATAGGCTCCAATACCAGTTTTATAATTAAAATGAGCATAACCAGATCGATCATAATTATTAATATCTAAGTCAGTAATAATACGCTCTTTGTCAGCCAATTTAATTTTTAAACTATATGTCCCTTTAGTTAGACCTATAATGTCAACTCTTACTTTATTTTCTACTAATCTAATTAAATTAGGATCAGCATTATACCAATTTGTAGAGCCATTTTTTGTATATTTGACATCAATATCAGTGATGTTTGTTGTGTCAATAATAACATATAAGCCTTCTTCATAAGTTTGATAGTCAGTAATAAAATCTAAATTTTGCTTAATATAACCACAAGAACATTTATTATTAATAAAATGATGTTTTTCTTTTTCAGTAGTTATACAACAATTAATGCATTCTTCATAATGGTAATTATCATCAAATTTCATTTCATATTGATGTTCTAGAAGTGGTAGAAGAATAGATTCATAAGTTACTTCATTATCACCATTCTCATCAAGATAATATAAATGGCATTTTTGACATTGATAACTTAGTTTATTGCCATGTTCTTTACAAGTAGAACTCTTTGCAGGAATTAAAATTAGATCATGATTTCCTAGTTTAATAATTTCATTTAAATCGGTTAATTTTAAACCTGTTTCATCAAGATAATAATTATGACAAGTATTACATTCATAATAAGTTATAATGTTATTTTGACATTTGTTATAATTTTTTTTCTCTAAATCATGAATATGATTAGTTAGTTCATAGCCACAATTTTCACATATATTATCTTTAAAATTATGGTTTTCAATAATTTTATAATCACAACTTTCACATGTTTTTTCATGAGTATTAGCATCAACAGAAGTATATAAATATTTATGTTCATGAAGATTTGTATGTGAATTATTAATTGTAACTATTGTTACTATTACTCCAATCATTAGAAAAATAAGAAGGAAAAATATTAAAATAAGTTTAGTTTTTTTTGTCATTGTAACTACGGCCTTTCTTGTGAAGCGCTTACATTATAACATATTTTTTCAATTTTAGTCTATAAAAAAAGCTAAAGCTATGAAAGCTTTAGCCAAAAGATTATTCTAATGATTCACCACTATGTAAATGTTTAGTTTCAATTTTCTTCTTAGTAGCAGAAGAAGGTATTCTAACATTACGTTCAACTACAGTGTTTTCAGGTAAAACTAGACGTTTACCGATTACATTTATACCTGAATTTAAAACTTTTGGTTTAGCTTTATTTGGTGTGTAGTCATCACCTGTACCAATTACACAGTTATCACCAATGATAGCTTCTTTATCTATAATTGTATTTTCAATATGAACGTTTTTACCAATTTGTACATCATTTAAGATAACTGAATTTTTAACGACAGAACCTTCACCAACTTTAACGCCAGGAGAAAGAACACTATGATCAATTTTACCGTAAATTTGATCACCATGAGAAACTAAAGAATCTTTAATGCTTGCCTTATCACCTATTTTTACTGGAGGTAAGTCTTCGGATTTAGTATATATTTTCCATTTTGTGTCATATAAATCAAGAGTACAATTATCACTACATAGTTCTAGGTTAGCATCTAAATATGAATCATATGTTCCTACATCTTTCCAATAGTCATAATATTCATAGGCGTAAACCTTACTATTTTCAATCATATTTGGAATAATATGATTACCAAAATCTAAATCTACGATATCTGGATAAGATTCAAGTTGTTTAACTAAGGCCTCAGTATTAAATACATAAATACCCATTGAAGCTTTGTTTGATTTAGGTTGTTTTGGCTTTTCTTGGAATTTTGTTACTTGTAATTCGTCGTTAGTTTCAAGGATACCAAAACGATTTGCTTCCTCGATAGGAACAATTTTAGCAGCGATAGTAACATCAGCACCAGTGGCTTTATGTTGTTCAATCATTTTACGGTAATCCATTTTATAGATGTGATCACCTGATAGGATTAAAACGTATTTTGAAGCATAACGTTTTACGAATTCAATATTTTTTCTTACAGCATCAGCTGTGCCTTCATACCAAGAATTATTAGGTTGAAGTAGTGTGACAAAAGAATCACGACGGTCTAAGTCCCAAGGTTTACCAACACCGATGTGTTCATTTAATGAAAGTGGTAAATATTGAGTTAAAATACCGATTTGGAAAATGCCACTATTTGTGCAGTTTGATAAGGCAAAATCAATAATTCTGAATTTACCTGCAAAAGGTACTGCCGGTTTAGATCTTTTTTCTGATAGAATATCTAATCTAGAGCCTCTACCCCCTGCTAAAATTAAAGCTAAAGTTTCCATAAATAACCTCCTATAATAACTTATTATATAACTCTATATATGATTTAGCTGAAGAATTCCAGCTGAAATCCTGTTCCATAGCTCTTTTAACTAGAGCATTCCATGCCTCTTTATTTTCATAAGTTGACATAGCTAAGAAAATAACATCTTTGAAGTTGTGTGCATTATAATTTGCAAAACTAAATCCAGTACCTTCACCAGTATATTGGTTGTATGGAATGACAGTATCTTTTAAGCCACCAGTTTCTCTGACTAAAGGTAATGTTCCATATCTCATAGCAATCATTTGGCCAAGACCACAAGGCTCAAATTTAGACGGCATTAAGAATACATCACTTGCCGCATAAATTTTTTGAGCTAAAGGATCACTATATCCAATATATACTAAGAAACGACCAGGATATTTAGCGGCTAAATAATTGAAATAGTCTTCATATTTTTTATCACCACTACCTAATATGAAGAATGTTGCGTTAGAATAATAAAGCACATCTTCTAAAATAGGCATAAATAAATCAACGCCCTTTTGATCAACTAGTCTTGAAACTAAACCGAATAAAGGAGCCTCTAGACTATTAGCATGATATTCAGTTAATAATTGGCGTTTATTTTCTTTTTTACCTTCAATAAAAGAATTAGAATCATAATTTTGATATAAATTTTTATCGGTTGCCGGATTGTATTTATCAACATCTAATCCGTTTATGATTCCATAAAAATCATATTTACGAAGTTCTAAGACTTTATTCATTTCATAGCCATAATAATCAGTTAAAACTTCATCCTTATAAGTTGGACTAACAGTATTAATAATATCAGATTCCATAATGGCAGTTTTCATAAAATTAACACAGTTATTAAATTCAAGACTATTAGAATAAGGCATAAATAAAATATCTAAAAGACTTTTAGGGAAAATCCCTTGATATTGAATATTATGAATTGAATAAATAGTTTTAATCCGACGATATTCAGGATAATAATTGTAATTAGCTTTTAAAATGTATGGTATTAAGCCAGTTTGCCAATCATTATTATGAATAATATCAGGATAGAAGTTTGCAACCTTAATAGCTTCAAGAACTGCAAAACAGAAGAAAGCAAATCGTTCTCCGTCATCACCATGACCATAAATTGTATCGCGATTAAAGTACTTATCACTATCGACAAAATAATAGGTCACGCCATCGCTTTCGGCTTTAAATAATCCTAAATATTCATTATGATCAGCAATTCTAACATAAGCATAACCGATATATTCAGCCTTATTTTTTTCTTTTATTTTTTTGTAATAAGGCATTATTACTCTTACATCAACACCTTCTTTTTTTAAGGCTTTAGGTAATGCACCTATAACATCAGCTAAGCCACCGGTTTTAATATAAGGAGCGCCTTCACTAGCACAAATTAAAACGTTCATATAAAAAATCCTTTCTTTTAATCTATCTATAATTATACAATATTAAAAACGTTTTCACAATAGATTTTTTTCGGGTATTATCAATTTACGATATGTTTTTTTTAATGTAAAAAAATATTTTATAGATATATAAAATTAAATTATTGAAAAATTAGTTTAATGATGCTATAATTCATAAGAAATATTTCCTTAAGGAGTGTATATAATGGCAGTTGGAAATACTAGAAGTCTTAGAAGAGTTAAATATAAATTTAAATGGACTAAAGAATTAACATTTTTAATTCTAGGTTTAGTAGTTATAATCGTTGCTACTATATTATTATCTTTACCAACAAGGGTTGATAAGTTGATCAAAAAATGGCCTAGTTTAACTACTGAAACTGTATATTATGAAGTTTCTGAAGATGATTTGGTTGATTTAATAAATGATGGCGAATACATTTTCGTTTTCTATGGAAGTCCAAGCGATGAAAATGCATCTAATAATTTAACATTAGTAGAAACATATGCTTCTAATTTTGATGTTGATAGAGTTTATTGGTTAGATTCAACAGAAATTTTAAATACTAGTGATGAAACAAAAAATACTCGTGATTTTAAAGAACAAATTGCTGCTAGAGAAGAATCATTAAAAGGTGTAGATTTATTAGAAACATTAAGTTTCTGGGCTTATAATGATGGCAATTTATTAGTTGACTATGCTGACTACAGTGAAGATGGTGGTACTAATAGTTTTGAACAAGTAGTTAATAAAACTTTTGGTGCTTACAAAGAATCATTAAATTAGGAAGATGCAAATCTTCCTTTTATAATTATTAGGAGAAAAGATTATGATTAATAATATTAAAGAAAATATTAAAAAATTAATTGATGATAAATATGAAGTTAAAGTAGTTGTTGAAGAACCTAAAGATATTAAGATGGGTGATCTTGCTATACCAGTTTTTCCAATTGTTAAAAAACTACATAGACCACTACCTGAAATTGCTAATGAAGTGGCATTATTAATTAAAGATAATATAAGCGAAGTTAAAGAACTTAAAGTAGTTGGTGGCTTTGTCAATTTGATTTTATCTAAAGAAGAAATGTCTAAAAATATAATTTTAGAAGTTTTAAATAATGGTAGTAATTATGCTAGTAAAGATAAAAATCATGAAGTTGTTTGCTTAGATTATTCTAGTCCTAATATTGCTAAAAGTTTTAGTATTGGTCATTTACGTTCTACAATAATTGGTAATTCCTTAAAATTAATCTATCAAAAACTTGGTTATGATACTGTGTCAATTAATTATTTAGGTGATTGGGGCACCCAATTTGGTAAAATGATTGTTGCCTATTTAAAATGGGGTGACAAAGAAAAAATTAAGAATGATCCTATAAATGAAATGACTAGTTTATATGTTAAATTTCATGAAGAAGCAAAAAAAGATCCTAGTTTAGAAGATGAGGCAAGACAAGCATTTAGAAAATGTGAATTAGGCGACCCAAAATATTTAGAATTATGGCGTTATATCAGAGAAGAATCATTAAAAGAAAGTGCTCAAATTTATGATCTTTTAGGTGTGACATTTGATTCATATAATGGTGAAGCTTTCTATAATGATAAAATGGATCCAATTATTAGAGAATTAGAAGCTAAAAAATTAGTTGAATTAGATGATAATGCTTTAATAGTTAGATTTGCGGATTTACCACCAGCATTAATCAAGCGTAGTGATGGTGGCAGTTTATATATGACAAGAGATTTAGCAGCTTTATTCTATCGTAAGAAAGAATATAATTTCAGCAAAATATTATATGTTGTGGGTAATGAACAAAAACTTCATTTTGAACAAATTAAAAGAATAGTTTCTATGCTAGGTTATGATTTTGCTGATGAAATATATCATATTGGTTTTGGTCTATATTTAACAAATGGCAAGAAAATGTCTACCCGTTCTGGTGGTGTTGTTAAATTATATGATGTTTTAATGAAGGCCATTAGTTTAGCTAAAGAAGAAATAGAGTTAAAAAACAAGAATTTAGCTAATAAAGATGAAATTGCTAAAAAGGTTGGTTTAGCTAGTGTCTTATATAATGATCTAAAAAACCAACGGGAATTAGATATTGAATTTGATCTAAATTCATGTGTTAAATTTGAAGGTAATACCGGCCCATATTTATTATATAGTGGGGTTAGAATAGCCTCAATTTTAAAGGATAAAGAAATCGATTTAAATAATCTTGATTTAGAAGTGTTAAATAAGGATATCTATTATGAAATAGTTAGATTATTAAATGGTTTTAAAGTTGTTTTAGAAAAATCAGCAACTGATTTTGCTCCAAGTCATATTGCAAAATATTTATATACTTTAGCCACTACATTTAATAAATTCTATGCTTTAGAAAAAATCAATTGTGAAGATATTAAAATTAGAAACACTAATTTAGCTCTAATTAAAGCAATTAGAATTATTTTAAATGAAGGTTTGCGTTTACTTGGAATAGATTATGTAAATGAAATGTAGTTATGAAAAATAAAAAGAAAATTATTACTAATTTAATTTTATTAATATCTTTAATTATCTTTGTTATAATAATGATAATTAATTTAGGTGATATTAAAACAATCTATGAAAACTTAAAAAATGTAAACTATATATATCTATTGATAATAATAATATTATTAATAGCATATTTGATTTTATGGCCTTTATCATTAAGCCTTATTATAAAAACAGAAGAACCAAAAGTAAAATTAAGTAGAGACTACCAAATTAGTGCGACTGAATTCTTTTTTAACGGGATAACCCCATTTTCTAGTGGGGGACAACCATTTCAGGTTTATTCGATGAATAAAGTTGGGATTAGTGTTGCTAAATCCACCTCGATTATTATGATTAACTTTATTATTTATCAAGTTGTTATTAATATTTTTTCAATATTTTCAATCGCTTTATATTTTAATAAAGTTAAAGATACCATCAATAATTTTATTTGGTTTGCTATAATTGGTTTTACAATTAATTTTATAGTATTATTATTTTTAATACTATTAGCTGTATCAAGTAAAACTGGTGTTGTTTTCCATAAATTTTTAACATGGTTAGCTCATTTTAAAATATTTAAAAAACTCGAAAATAAGATACCAGCATTTGATCAATATATTGCTGATGCTCAAGCTGCATTTAAGCAAATTAGCAAAAAATGGAAGACGGTTTTATTATCAACAATTCTTAAAATTTTATCGTTAGCTATCTTTTATTCTATACCATTTTTTGGAATAAAAGCGCTTAATATAGCTATTTCTTATGATCAAATATTTTATGTTATAGCTATGACATGTTTTGCTTTAACAATGTTTATTTGGTTACCAACTCCTGGTTCTAGTGGTGGTGTTGAATTAGCTTTTTCAGCAATTTTCACTACTCTTGCGGTTGATAAAAATAATAGCATATCGTTAATGCTTATCTGGCGTTTTGCTACATATTATATAGTTATGATTTATGGTTTGATTATATATTTAATTATGGAAAGGGGGATAAAAAAAGATGCGAATAGGAATATTCACGGATGCTTATTATCCGAACATCAGCGGAGCGATAACATCGTTAATGACACTAGAAACGAAATTAAGAGAGATGGGGAATGAAGTATATATCTTTACTATTGATCCTAAAGTTAAAGAAAAAATGATCAACCCAAATATAATTTATTTTAGTGGCTTTACAGTTCCTTTAAAAAAATTAAAGTCATATAAATTAGCTTTTAAAACATATTTAAAAATAAAAGAATTAAAAAAATATAAGCTTGATGTTATTCACTTACAAACAGAATTCTCGATGGCTAATTTTGCAATTGCTGCTAGCAAGAAATATAAAATTCCTCTTGTTTATACCCTTCATACTCTTTATGAAGATTATTTATCATATATTTCTAAAACTATTGATGATCATTTTCATAAAAGTTTTTTAGCATCTCTAGCTAAAATATTAATTTCACCGATTAATAAAGTAGCTACAATTAAGATCGTTCCATCACGTAAAACTTTAGCTTTAATATCTAAATATTATATTGATGGTGATGTTCGCGTTGTCCCAACCGGAATAAATTTAACAAATTTCATAGAAAAGAAAAAAGATGAAGCATACCTTACAAAACTAAAAGAAAGCTTAAATATTCCAAGTACTGATGTTGTTTACCTTTATTTAGGTAGGATTTCTCCTGAAAAAACAATTGATGAATTAATTGAAGCATTTGCCGAAGCATACAATAAAAATAATAATATGACATTTTTAATAATTGGTGATGGGGCAATTTTAAATGATTTAAAAGAATTAGCGAGAAATTTGAATATACCAGCGAATAAAATCAAATTCTTAGGCTTTATTGAATGGAATAATATAGTTCCTTATTATCAAATTGCTGATGCCTTTTTAAATGCTTCAACTAGTGAAACTCAAGGTTTGACCTATGTAGAAGCTTTAGCGTGTGGTACACCAATTATCGTAAAATACGATGAAGTTTTAGATGATGTAGTTAAAGTTGGTGTTAATGGCTATTTTTATTATCAAAAAGAAGAATTAGTTAATTATTTAATTGATTTTACTACTCATACAGAAAAAATTAAAAGTTTAAAAAATAAAACTTATGAGACAATTTTAAAATTTAGTGATCAAGTTTTTGCTGAAAAAATCTATAATATTTACCAAGATGCTATTAATAAGCGTCATAATAAAAAATGATTGCAAAAACAGTAAAAAAGTTGTATTATATGAAGGAAAAATTGTTTTCCTTTATGCCTGCGTGGTGGAATGGTAGACACAGCAGACTCAAAATCTGCCGCCCTTAAAGCATGTCGGTTCGAGTCCGACCGCAGGTACCATAAATTTATAAAATAATTTAATATCTATTTTTGGCGTAATTGCTTATTAATCAGAGGGTAGCAGTTACGCTTTTTATTTTATTTCCGAGTCTGGTACATCTTCAGCCATACTAGGTATTGTAAAATATTGACTACATTATTAATTATTTTTATATTGACTTTAACATTTTGTATACCTAATCGGTATATTTTTTTATTTTTGCTCTTTATTTGTCAACTATTTTAGTTTATAATATAACCAAAGGAGTTGACAAAATGTTTTTGTGCATAGACTTGAAATCATTTTATGCCTCAGTTGAATGCGCGATAAGAGGGTTAGACACCCTAAAGACTAATCTAGTTGTAGCTGATGAAAAAAGAGGAAAAGGTGCATTATGCTTAGCTGTAAGTCCTAGTTTAAAGGCTTTAGGCGTTAGAAATAGATGTAGGTTATATGAAATCCCTAATTATCTTAATTATATAATAGCTAAACCGAGAATGGGTTTATATATTAAATATTCAATTATGATTTATAAAATATATTTAAAATATATATCTAGTGAAGATATTCACCCATATTCCATTGATGAAGTGTTTTTAGATATTTCTAGCTATTTAAATTATTATAAAATTAGTTGTTATGAACTAGCCTTCTCTATAATGAATGCTATAAAAAAGCAAACTGGCATAATTGCTACCTGCGGTATTGGAGAAAATATGTATTTAGCTAAAGTGGCATTAGATATACTAGCTAAAAAAAGTAAAGATAATATCGGTTATTTAGATAAAGATTTATATTTATTAAAGCTTAGTTTGCACGAACCATTGACCGATTTTTGGCAAATTGGAACTGGTATTATGCTGAGGCTTTTAAAATATAATATTAAAAATATGAAAGATATTAGAACTGCTAATTTAGATTTGTTACATCATGAATTTGGTATAAATGCTAATATTTTAATCGAACATGCTAATGGTAGAGATGAAACTACGATCGCAAATATAAAACAATATAATACTAAAAGTAAAAGTTTATCATTATCACAAATTTTATTTTCAGATTATAGTTTTGTTGATGCTAGAAACATATTGAAAGAAATGGTTTTCACATTAGTTTTATCTTTAATTAATAATGAACTATGCACAGGTTTAATAAGCCTACATATAGGTTATGCTGATATAAAAAGTTTTAATAAACAAAAGATGATATATAGCACTAATTGTTATAGTTTAATATGTAAAGAATTTTTATATTTATATGATAAATTCATTAAAAAAGAAGCCAAAATACGTCAAGTTAGTATCAGTCTAAGTTTATTAAAACCATCAGATAAAAAAGACCATAATTTATTTACTAATGAATTTAATGAGACTAGGGAAATCAATTTATTAAAAGCAATTAATGAAATCAAAGTAAAATACGGAAAAAACAGTTTATTAACTGCTAATAATTTATTGAAGATGTCAACTCAAAAAACCCGCAATGAATTAATAGGAGGACACCATGAATAATGCAAAATTATATATGCCATTTCAAGCTTTAAAAGGTTATGAGGAAGCAATAAAAAAAGCTGCTAAGGAGAAAACACCAAGGCGAATATTATTAGAAGACAGAGAAGAAAGTATTAATTATTTCTTGAATAATTTAAATCTTAATGATTTAGTTAGAATAATATATTATAATAAAGATAACTATCTTTTGAAAAGAGGAATAGTTTTCAAAATAGATAGATCTAAAAGATATCTTTTAGTTAATAATATAAAGATAGCTTTTAAAGATATATATGATATAGAGGTATTAGAATGAACATTTTTTTTGATTTAGACGGAACCTTAATAGATTCAATATATGATATTGCTAATAGTGTAAATTTAGCTTTAATTGCTAATGATTTAGCTAGTATTACATTAGAAGAGGCAAGAACTTATATCGGTCATGGTTCTAAAAATTTAATAATTAAGGCTAGTCGTAATAAATTTAGTTCAAAATTATATGCTGATTATAAAAGAATATATCATGAAAATTTATGCAATTTATCTAAGCCTTACCAAGATGTTGTTGAAACATTAAAAATATTAAAAAATAATGGCCATCAATTAGGTGTATATTCAAATAAAGATGAACAGGATGTAGCTAAAATAGTTGGTTATTATTTTCCTAATATATTTGATTATGTTATTGGTAAAAGAACAGGTTATAATTTAAAGCCAGATCCAACTTTAATGCAAGATATTATTAAGCAAAATAATTTAAATTTATGCTCAACTTATTATGTTGGTGATATGCAAACTGATTATGATTTGGCTAAAAATTTAAACATTAAATTTGTTTTTGCAAGTTATGGTTATGGTAAAAAATATTTAGATAATTATGCGGAAGTTAAAGAATTTAAAGATTTAATTAAGTTGTTTGACTAATTATAAAATTAGTCATATAATATGACACAAGAGGTGATTTTAATGTATAGAAAAAGTGTATGGGATAAATTTGATAATTATGAAGATATAATGACATATAATGAAGGATATAAAAGTTTTATTACAAAAGGTAAAACCGAAAGATTATGCGTTAATGAAGCGATAAAGTTAGCTGAAAAGGCCGGTTTTAAGCCGTTAGAAACTTTTAAATCAGTAAAACCTGGTGATAAGGTTTATAGCGTTAATCGTGGTAAAAATATTGCGGTTTTTGTTATTGGTAAAGAAAGTTTAGAAAATGGATTAAATATATTAGGTGCTCACATCGATTCACCACGTTTAGATATAAAACAAAATCCACTTTATGAAAGTACTGAATTTTCATTATTAGATACTCATTATTATGGTGGAATCAAAAAATATCAATGGGTTACAATTCCATTAGCTCTTCATGGTGTGGTTTATAAAAAAGATGGAAAAGTTATTGATATTAATATTGGTGATGAAGAAAATGATCCAGTAGTTGGCATAAGTGATTTGCTTGTTCATTTATCTGGCGATCAATTACAAAAAACAGCAAATAAAGTTATTGAGGGTGAAGACCTTGATATAATGGTTGGCTCAATCCCATTAAAAACTGCTGATAAAGATAAAGTTAAAGCAAATGTTTTAAGAATTATTAAAGAAAAATATGATTTTGAAGAAGAGGATTTCTTAAGTGCGGAAATAGAAGTTGTGCCTGCTGGTAAAGCTCGTGATTATGGTCTAGATAGATCAATGGTTGCTGGTTACGGCCATGATGATAGAGTTTGTGCTTATACTTCTTTAACAGCGGTATTAGATTTAAAAGAAGTACCTAATAAAACTGCATGTGCTATTTTAGTTGATAAAGAAGAAGTTGGTTCAATTGGTGCTACTGGTGCTCAATCAAGTTATTTCATTAATGTTATTGCTGAATTATTAAGTTTAGAAGGTAAGTATAATGATTTAGTATTACGTCATACATTAACTAATTCAAAGATGTTATCTAGTGATGTTTCAGCTGGTGTAGACCCTTTATTCTTAGGTGTTAATGAAATGAAAAACAGTGCTTTTTTAGGTAAAGGTATCGTTTTAAATAAATATACTGGTAGCCGTGGTAAGGGTGGATGCAATGATGCTAATCCTGACTTCATTGCCTATATTAGAAAGATATTTGATAATAATAATATTTGTTTCCAAACTGCTGAAATTGGTAAAGTTGACCAAGGCGGCGGTGGTACAATCGCTTATATACTTGCTAATTACAATATGAATGTGATTGATGCAGGTATACCAGTACTTAATATGCATGCTCCAATGGAAATAGTTTCTAAAGCTGATGTTTATGAAGCATATTGTGCATATTTAGCATTTATAAGTGCTTAATTAATAAGGAGGAAGTTTAGACTTCCTCCTTATATTTATAAATTTATAGCGGTATAAACTGCGTAATAACAAAAGTTAGACTTTTTTCAGTACGGTTACGAATAATATTGAAAGTTATTTCATCACCAATAGCTAAATTAGAATTATATAATTTTTGTATTAAGTTATTTGCTGATGTAAAGTTTATATCAATCATTGTACCATCTTGCAATTTACAACTAACTGAAACGATTTCATCATAAAGCTGTAAATAATTATAACCTGATGTAGTTGTATTATTAGATAAGCCTGTTACGGCTACATAACTTTCCCCAAACAAGGAATATGATATATCAGATAAGGTAAAGGCAAATTCATAACTACCCTTATAATAACCTTTAGTAGTCCATTCACCATCTTTATAAATTGCTGTTTCAAAAATTGAATTTACGACATCCATAGCCTTACTAATAGGAATAGCAAAACCTAGTCCTTCAACACCATCATCGACATATTTAGCATTAACAACACCACATAATCTACCTAACATATCAAACATAGCACCACCACTATTACCTGAATTTATAGAGGCGTCTGTTTGGATTAATTCCATCGTACGATGATCCTCAGATATAACCTCGCGATTAATATATGATACATAGCCAGAAGTAACACTTCCAGGTAATGTTCCAAGTGGATTACCTATTATAACAATTTGACTACCTAAATCTAATTCATCAGTACTGATAGTAGCATAAGTATAATTGGTACCTGGTATTGATAATACGGCTATATCATTTGTAGGATCGCCACCGACGAGATTAGCTTCTATTGTTGTTTCTTGATCAGATAAAGTAACAGTAAAACTTGAAGCATTATTTATTACATGATAGCAAGTTAAAACATAGCTTAAATTTAGATCATCATTATAGGAAAAAAGTGTGCCACTACCCATGCTATAAGAAGTTTGATCAACGTTGGCTCTTATTGATACTACGCTGTCATAAGTTACATCAACAACGCTAGCTACAGTACCTGGTTCATCAAGAATTTCGGTATCATTAGTATTTATAAATGCACTTGATTGTTTAACTGGTTGATCATTATTACAACTTGTTAAGGTAAATGCTAAGAGAAGTGCAAATAAAACATAAAATTTAGACTTCATACTATCTTGACCTTTCTTTTGTAATGATTATAAATAATAAATTTGGAATAATTATGTTATTAGTATTTTAAATTATTGTTTTTTAAAGTAAAATAAGGCATAATTAATGGGAAAGAAGGTTTTAAAGTGTCTAATATTAACCAACATCAAACACCATTTGTGGATGCTTTAAATGAATATATAAATAATTCGATTTCACCATTTGATGTTCCTGGTCATCATATGGGAAATGTGGATAATAAATTAAAAGATATAATAGGCGATATGGCATTTAAAGCTGATGTTAATGCACCTCGTGGACTAGATAATTTGAATCATCCGACAGGAGTTATAAAAAAAGCAGAACAATTGATGGCTGCCGCTTATGGAGCAAGAGAAGCATTTTTTTTAGTTAATGGAACTACAGTTGGAATCCAAGCGATGATTATGACTGTATGTAAAGCTAAAGATAAAATCATATTACCTCGTAATTGTCATAAATCAGCTATTAATGCTTTAATTTTAAGTGGAGCAATACCAATTTTCATAAGTCCTAAATTTGATCTAAATTTAGAAATCGCTAATCAACCTACAATAAATGATTATATAAAAGCTATGGATGAAAATAAAGATGCTAAAGCTATATTTGTTATAAATCCAACTTATTTTGGAGCTTGTTTAGATCTAGTAACATTAGTTAAGGAAGCTCATAAACGCCATATTTTAGTGTTAGTTGATGAAGCACATGGTTCGCATTTTGCCTTTAATGAAAATGGTCCTACTAGCGCTATGAAAGCCTTAGCTGATGCTAGTAGTTGTAGTACACATAAAACTCTTGGTAGTTTAACTCAATCCTCAGTTTTATTAATTAATAGTGATAAAATTAGTCATTATGATATATTAAAAACTTTAAATATCTTAAACACAACTAGTCCTTCAAATGTTCTAATAGCTAGTTTAGATGCTGCTAGATATTATATGGCTATGCATGGTAAAGAAAGAATAGCAGAAATTATTAGTTTAGCTAATTATGCTAAAGAAAAAATCAATTTAATACCAGGATTTAAAGTTCGTGATAAGAAATATTTTACAGCTAATAGTCAATTTGATTATGATGAAACAAAATTAGTTATTGAATTAGAAAACATAAACTTAACTGGATTTGAACTTTATAATTTATTAAAAGATAAATATCGAATTCAAATGGAATTAGCTGAACAATATGTCGTTTTAGCTATTTTAGCTATAGGTTCTAAAAAAGAACATATTGATAATTTAATATTAGCTTTAGAAGATATTTCTAAATCATATTATAGTTCGGATATTAAATACCCAAAATATAAATTTAATGTTGATTACCCACCTCAATTAGTAAGACCTAGAAGTGCGTATCATGCCCCACTTAAAAAGGTTAAATTAGACGATGCGGTTGGTAAAATTTCTAAAGAAGCTATTATGGTATATCCACCAGGAATTCCTCTTATAATACCTGGCGAAGTATTTACAAAACCACTTATTGAACATATTAAATATTATTTATCGACCGATGCAACTATCTTATCTGATTATGATGATGGTTATGTTTCAGTAATTGATGAAGAAAATTGGGAAAAATACCAAAAATATAGGGAGGAATTAGAAAATGATTAATTTTCCTTATGAAGGCCAAAAGCATTTTGCAACAATTATTATGCTACCATATCGTAAAGATATTTGGCTTAATGCCGGAGACGATGCAAGAAAAACAATATTAGATATGGCTAAAATAATTACTAAATATGAAAAGTTAATATTAATTGCTGATCCAAGTATTATAGATTTAATTAAAAAAGATTTTGCTTTAGCAAACATTACTATTATAGAAGCTAAATACAATGATGCATGGGCAAGAGATATAATGCCACTTTTTGTGATTGAAGATAATAAACTAAAGGCAATAAGCTTTGATTTCAATGCCTGGGGTGGTAAAATAGATGGACTTTATGATAATTATGAAGATGATCGAAAAATAAAGACTACAATTTGCCAAAAATTAAACCTACCAGAGAAAAAGGTTTCCTTTATTTTAGAAGGTGGTTCAATTAATACCAATGGAAAAGGAGTATTATTAACTACAAAATCTTGTTTACTATCAGAAGGTAGAAATCCCCAGTATAGCAAAGAAGAAATTGAAAACATATTAAAAGAAAATTTAGGGTTAAATGAAATAATTTGGCTTGAAAATGGAATTGTTGATGATGAAACTAATGAACATGTTGATAATATGGCTGTTTTTTTAGATGAAAACACTATTGCATTAGCTAGTAGTGAAAAAGGATTACAAGCTAAGTATTCTAAATCAGCTTACGATATGCTTATAAAATTAGGATATAATGTAATTAAAATCCCTGTTCCAAATCCCGATTTATATTTAACTGAAGCTGAAGAAAAATTAATTATAATAGATAATGAAGCTAAAAAAAGATTATCTAACACTAAATTAGCCGCTAGCTATATTAATTTTTATCAAGGCGATAAATATATTCTTTTACCTCAATTTGGTGTTAAGGAAGATGATATAGCCTATAATATTTTAAATGATTTTTATAAAGGAAATAAAACAATTTATCGTATAAACTCTAGATCTATTTTAGTTTCAGGAGGAAATATTCACTGCATAACAATGCAAATACCGGAGGTTAAACATGAAAGTAAAAATTAGTGCAATACAAATGAAAATGACTAACAAAGAAAGTGAAAACATCAATAAAGCAGATAAATTAATAAGAGAAGCAGTAAAAAAAGGTGCTAATATAGTTTTATTACCAGAACTATTTAGTAATTTATATTTTTGTCAAATAGAAGATTACGATCATTTTCTTTTAGCAAAACCTTATAAAAATAATGAAATGCTTAAGCATTTTAGTGCTTTAGCTAAAGAATTAAATGTTGTCTTACCGATTAGTTTTTTTGAAAAAGAAAGTAATTGTTTTTACAATTCGCTAGTTGTTTTTGATGCTGATGGTAAAGATTTAGGCATTTATCGTAAAACGCATATACCTACCGGACAATGCTATGAAGAAAAATTTTATTTTACTCCTGGTGATACAGGCTTTAAAGTTTTTAATACTAAATTTGGCCGTTTAGGTATTGGAATTTGTTGGGATCAATGGTTTCCGGAAACAGCTCGTATTTTAGCAATCAAGGGTGCGGAAATGTTATTATTTCCAACTGCTATAGGTAGTGAACCGGTATTAGATAAGGATAGTAAAGAACATTGGCAAAATGTCATGCTTGGACATGCCGCAAGTAATATTATGCCGCTTGTTGCTAGTAATCGGATTGGTGATGAAACTTATGGTAATTCTAGTATGAAGTTTTATGGTTCATCTTTTATAGCTAATGAAATTGGTAATAAAGTTTGTGAATTAACTAGAGATGAAGAAGGAATATTAATTGCTGAATTTGATTTAGATGAAATTGCTAAGAAACGCTATAGTTGGGGTGTCTTTAGAGATAGAAGACCAGAAATGTATAAAGACATTTTAAAAAATAGTGAATAATTAACAAAAATAGCGTATAATATATGCGCTATTCATAGAAGCATCGCCAAGTGGAAAGGCAAGGGACTCTGACTCCCTCAGACGTTGGTTCGAATCCAACTGCTTCTGCCAAATTGATTTTAACAAGCCTAGGCTTGATTATCTATAATAAAGGAGCAAAGAAATGATTTTTTATAGTGTTGTAGCCATTATTTTAGGCATAGTCTTAATTGTTTATGCAATAAAATTAAATATTAATAAAGAGAATATAAAAAGTATACCGATTTATATCATTGCATTAATGTATCTTGGAGTTGGTATATATGGTTTTTTCATAAATAAAGATTATGACTGGGTAATCATATTAGCCTTAATTGTAATTTGCATCATTACATTAATAGTATTCGGGATTTTATTTAAAAAAGAATCAAATAACTAAGCGTTAAGCCTAGTTATTTTTTTACTTGTTATGTTTAGTAACTCTTAATTATTTGTTTAATAAATCTAATTTTTTATGTTGCTAATAAATATGATTTTTGTTATAATCAGTTTAGTTATTTTTAACTAAAAGTTTATAATTATAAAACGGAGAAATATATGGAAATAGGTAAGAAAATTAAAGAACGCCGAATTATTTTACAACTTACACAAGAAGAATTGGCTAATAGATGTGAATTAACAAAAGGCTATATATCACAACTAGAAAATGATAAGACTGATCCATCGATCGAGACACTTAAAATTATTTTAGATGCACTTGGAATGTCATTTGCAAGTTTCTTTAAAGAAGAGGAACAACAACAAATTAAATTTAGTGAAGATGAACAGTTAGATAAAGATTTTGGTGGGTATATTCAAAGCTGGTTAGTACCATCAGCTCAAAGTTTAGCTATGGAACCAATCTATGTTAAGATTAAGCCAAAGATGAAGACAGTTGTAGATTTACCACATGACGGTGAAGAGTTTGGGTATGTTATAACCGGAATGATAAATCTATATTATGGTGATCAAGTTATAAAAATTAATAAAGGTGAGTCATTTTATTTTAAGACAAATAAACAACATTATATTCAAAATATAGGCGATGATGAAGCCCAAATAATATGGGTATCATACCCTCCTAATTTTTAGAGGTGAAGTATATGGCAAAAAAATTAATTGAGTTAAAAAATATAAAGAAAAGCTTTAATGATAATACAGTAATAAAAGATTTGAGTTTATATATAAACGAAAATGAATTTATAACCCTACTAGGACCTTCAGGATGTGGTAAAACCACATTATTAAGAATAATTGGCGGATTTGAGGAACCAGATAGTGGTGAAGTGGTTTTGGATGGAGTTAAAATCAATGATGTGCCAGCTCATTTAAGACCGGTAAATACGGTGTTTCAGAGGTATGCATTATTTCCGCATTTAAATGTTTTTGACAATGTGGCATTTGGTTTAAGAAATTTTAATAGAACTATTTCCGATCTTAAAACAAGAGTATCACGTAAATATGAGGCAAACCGTAAAGAAATAGAAGGTAAATTGAAGTTAAAAAATATAACTAAAGAAGATAAAATAAATTTAAAATACGAATTAAAAAAGCTAAAACAACAAATTAAAGATGAAGTCTTAAGCGAAAAAAACAATTTAATAAGTAAAGGTCTAACTGAAGTTGAAGAAAAATATGAAAAAATAATTACTGAATTAGATAGACAAATAGATATAGAATGGGATAAAGATGAAGAAGTAAAGGCTGCTAAAATTCGCTTAAAAGAAATTGATGAATTAGTTTCAGAAGCGGTTGAAAACGGGGCAAAAGAAGAAAAAGAATATAAAAAATATGAAGCAGAGATCAAGCAATTAAAAAACATAGCTAAATGGACGAAACTTACAGAACTTGAAAATAAAAAGAAACAAGCTTTAAAAGATAAAGCACTAGAAATTAAGAGTGCTAAATCCTTAATGAAAAATAAAAAACAAATTAAAGATGCCGTACTTAGTGCATTAAAATTAGTAAAACTAGAAGGTTTTGAATATCGTAAAATAGATGCAATGTCAGGCGGGCAACAACAAAGAGTAGCTATTGCTAGAGCTATTGTTAATAAGCCTAAAATTTTATTATTAGATGAACCATTAGCTGCGCTTGATTTAAAGCTACGTCAGGCTATGCAATATGAGTTAAAAGCAATGCAAAAAGAACTTGGTATTACTTTTATATTCGTTACTCACGACCAAGAAGAAGCACTTACAATGAGCGATACAATAGTGGTTATGAATGAAGGGGAAATATTACAAATCGGGACACCTGAAGATATATATAATGAGCCTAAAAATCGCTTTGTAGCAAACTTTATTGGTGAATCAAATATAATAAGAGGTAAATATTTAGGCGATAAAGAAGTTGAATTTTTAGGTGAAAAATTTCTTTGTGTTGATGATAATTTTGTTAAAAATGAAGAAGTTGATGTGGTAATTAGACCAGAAGATTTTGACATAGTAGAATTAGATGAAGCTAAATTAATTGGTGTAGTTGAGCATGTAATTTTTAAAGGAATTCATTTTGAAATTACAGCTAATGTTAAAGGAAATAAATTTATAATTCGTAAATATGAATTATTCCATGAGGGTGATCAAATTGGTTTAATGGTTGATCCTCATGAAATTCATTTGATGAAGGTGTAGTATGAAAAAATATAATAAATTAGCTATACCATATGTTGTTTGGATGCTAGTTTTAACTGGCATTCCGATTATTTTAATGCTTTTCTTTAGCGTTTCTAATACGGAAAGTTTTTCGACTTATACATTTAAATTTGCTGATTTTGCGTTCTCACTAACCCATGGTAGCATTGCCTTTTCTGGCGTGTTTTTTAAAGCATTTTTAAGAAGTTTTGGCTATGCTTTAATTGCTACAATATGTACATTTTTAATTGGCTATCCAATTGCATATATTATATCTAGAATGCAATCTAAATATAAATTTATTATTTTATTAATTTTTATTTTACCGATGTGGACAAATATGTTATTAAGAATTCAAACCTTAAATAATTTATTTAAGCCAAATTCTTTTTTATCAAACACATTTGGTATATCTATCGATTTAACAGAATATAAATCATTAAAAATAATTTTAGTAATGACAATAGTATATTTGCCATTTATGATATTTCCGTGTTATACAGTATTAGAAAAAATGGACCGAACATTATTAGAAGCAAGTCAAGATTTAGGAGCATCTAAAGTTAAATCATTCTTTAAAATAACTTTCCCATTAAGTATTAAAGGTGCCTTCAGTGGCTTTATTATGGTCTTCCTACCATGCGCAATGGGATTCACTATACCGCAAATTGTAACTGATGGTGATCCTAATTATGCAATGCTAGGTCAATTAATAGAAAGACAATTTATGTCATCAAGCCCAGCTTATAATGTAGGAAGTTTAATGAGTCTATTTATTTTAATTTTTACTTTAGGTTCTATTTATTTAATTGGTAAAGTAGATAAGGAGGGGGAAACATTACTATGAAGCAAAAACAAAAAAAATTAATAATTAAAATTATAGCTTGTGTGTTCCTTGTTGCCGTATTATTATTTACCTATCTACCAATTATAATTATAGCATTGACGAGCATTTCAAATGATTTATTTGGCTTATCTATGACTAAACCAACGTTTATATGGTATCAAACAATGTGGAAGTCAAGATCACTCATGAATGCGATTGTTTATACATTACAAATATCAATTTGTTCAACTATAATTTCAATAATATTTGGAACAATTTCCGCAATCGGGATTCATAATTTAAACCGAAAAACTAAACAAAAAGTAATAATGCTAAACAATGTACCAATCTTAAATACCGATATAGTTTCAGCAGTTTTTTTGTTAATAATTTTTCAATTAGTCGGAATGATAGTAGGTAGAAGTGTGTTTGGTTTTACCACAACCCTAATTGCTCACGTGTTATTTTCTACCCCTTATGTTATACTTAGCGTATTACCAAAATTAAATTCTATTAATAATGATTCACTTTATGAAGCTAGTTTAGATCTTGGTTGTTCGCCAACTAAAACAATATTTAAGATTGTTATTCCAAATATTAAAACAGGTGTAATTACAGGTGGCTTATTAGCTTTTACGATGAGTATAGATGATTTTATAATTACTTATTTTGTAACTGGAAAAAGGCAAAATTTTTCAACTTGGTTATACGGTTCATTACGAACATTAAGAAACGGTTTATGGAATCAAGCTTGTGCGTATAATACACTATTAATAATTATAACTATAGTTATTGTTTTTGGTTATCAGTTTATTGTTTTAAGCAAAAATAAGCGAGGAACAAAGAAATGAAAAAGGTTATTATTACAGGATTTATTACATGTCTAATCTTAATTTTAAGCAGTTGTTCATACTATCAGGAGTTAATCATTTTAAATTGGCAAGATTATTTATCATATGACTTAATAACTAAATTTGAAGAAGAAAATAACTGTATCGTTACTGAACTAACTACTACTAGTAATGAAAATATGTATAATGATATTTTAAATCGAAGAGTACCATATGATATTGTTATTCCTTCTGATTATATGATTGATAAACTATATAAAAATAATTTATTAAAAGAAATTGATTTTGCTAAGTTATCTAACTATGATGAAAATATGTTTGTTTTAGAACTACAAGAGTTAATGTATAACCAAGCAAATAGACATTATAAAAGATATTATATTCCTTATTTTTGGGGTAGCCTTGGAATAATGTATAGCACTAAAAACTATCCTAATTTAGGAGAAATTGTCGAAGAACATGGCTGGGCTGTATTCTATGAAGATGTTTTACCAAATGGTTGTAAAGTTGGTATGTATGATTCGAGTAGAGATGCGTTTGCATGTGCTGAATTATATTTAGGGTACAGTTTAAATGACACTGATAAAAATCATCTTGATATTTGTGCTGATTTAATTGCAAGTAGAAAATTTTCTAAATGGGGAACAGATGATCTTAAAATTGATGTATCAGCCGGAAATCTTGATATAGCATTAGTTTATTCAGGTGATTTTTTTGATGCATGGTATGCTGATAGTGAAGGTGAAAATAGTAGTAATGTTGAAACATATAGTATTTATGCTCCAACATCAGCAAACAATGTGTTTTACGATGGAATGGTAATTCCAATAACTAGTCAAGAAACTGAATTAGCGTATAAATTTATTGATTTTATGTTAGAATATGAAAACAGTTATCTAAATACTGAGGCAGTAGGATATTGCCCAACATTACAAAGTGTCTATGATGAAATTTTTAGTAGCGATGATTGGCTTGATGTAACTAGCATAACTGCATATAATCCAGCACTAATAGTTGATGAAGCTAAGGAAAAAGCTGAAGTGTATTTAGACTTAGGTAATGAAACATATCGTTACATGGAAAATTTATATAATAATAAAATTCGCTTTGGGAATTAAATTATGCTAGCATTTATTGCTGGCATTTTTTACTGAGTGTCTATACATATAAATGGATAAAAAAATATTTCAAAGCATAACTAGTAATTAAAACTAAATAATAGATTAACAACAACCATATAAATAGAAATAAAAGTACAAGAAATAGTTATCATATCTATGTTGTTTGTTAAAATTATATTACTTTATTTTCCACTTAAAATAATGTAAAATATAGCTACTGAAGAACGATAAAATAATTTCAATAGCTATCTAGTATTCAAAACTGGATAAAATAGTATATATAATTATATATTACAATATTGATATTGTTGTATATTGTTTTAAAAATAACGAAAGGAATGAAAAAATGATTGTTACAGTAAATGGAACAAAAAAAGAAGTAAATGGTCCTATAAAACTACAAGATTTACTTGTAGCTAATGAAAAAAAGAAATACCAAGCCGCTAAGGTTAATAATCGTATTAGAGAATTAGGTTATATTTTAAATAACGATGCTGAAGTTGAATTTTTAGATTTAACGGACTCAGATGCGTGTCGTATTTATCAATCTACTCTTAGATACTTAATTGTTATGACCGCTAAAGAATTATATCCTAATTGTCGAATTATATTTAATTATAGTATTTCTCGCTCAATTTTCGCTACTATAACGAACCTTAATCGCCCTTTTACTAAGAAGGACCTAGGAGCCATAGAGGAGCGTTTAAAAGCCATTATAGAGGCTGATATGCCTATAATAAGAAAAACTATAACTAAAGATGAAGCATTAGCGTTATATGAAAAACAAGGCTATATAGACAAGGTTAAAATATTAAAGTATCGACCTGAAGAAACCGTACATATCTATGAATGCGGTGACTATAAAAATTATATGTTTGGTTATATGTTACCTTCTACAGGCTATATAAATGAATATATTTTAAGGCTTTATACACCTGGTTTTTTAATTCAATATCCACGAGCTGAAACAGGTGGAAAAATACCTAAATTTGAAGATGCGCCTGTATTTACTAACGCACTAAGGGAAGCTAATAATTGGGGTAATATTATTGAAGCTAGCTATATTTCACAAATGAATAATTTAGTTGAAAGTAAAGAAGCGTTAGAGTTTATAAACGTTTGTGAAACTAAGCATAATAATATGCTTGCTGAACTAGGAGAGAACATAAAAAAAGCTATTGACGATATTAAATTAATCGCTGTAGCTGGTCCATCATCAAGTGGTAAAACAACATTCACTAATAGGCTTAGAATTGAGCTTATGAGCCGTGGAATTAAGCCTTTAATGATTTCTATAGACGATTATTATTTAGGCATGGATAAGGCCCCAAAAGATGAACATGGCAAACCTGATTTAGAACATATAGATGCTTTAGATCGTGAGTTGTTTAACGAACATATGTATCGTTTAATTCAAGGTGAAGAAGTAACGTTACCACACTTTAATTTTGAAACCTCTTCAAGAGAAGTTGGTAAAACAGTAAAATTAGGTAAAAATCAACCTATTATGATTGAAGGTATTCATGCTTTAAATGATGAATTAACTCCATCAATTCCGTCACATCAAAAATATAGAATATATATAGCTCCACAAGCTCAATTACATATCGATGATCAAAATCCTATAAGCATATCTGATATACGTCTAATAAGAAGAATGGTTCGCGATCATAACTATCGTAATTATGACTGTGAAAAAACATTAGCTATATGGCCATCTGTTAGACGCGGTGAATTTAGATGGATATATCCACACCAAGAAAAAGCCGATTATGTGTTCAACAGCGAACTAACATATGAATTATGTGTTATGAAAAAGTATGCATTACCATTGCTAGAAAAAATTGATTCTGCTAGTCCACACTACATAACAGCAAATAGATTAATCAAATTTTTGAAATATTTTAAAGATATAAAAGACCGTTGGGTTCCATGTAATTCATTGCTTAGAGAATTTATTGGTGATTCAATATTCTATACAGATGATTTAGATTAAACTTGACTTTTGTCAAGTTTTTTATTTTTTTGTTAAAATAAATAAATATATTCATTTTTAGAATATGACTATATTGAAAATCAAGATGTTTTATAATATAATTAGCATAAGAGGTGAAATATATGTCATGTTTAAACAACATTGATAGATTGCAAATAAGTAATGAAACCATGATGAAACTTTTATCTTTATATGAATATAAAGGTAAGGATTATTATTTTGAAAATATATTAAAAGGTAGTTTACCACAAATAATAAAACAAACTATAGAAAGGGATACTTTCTATTTAGGGAAGATAATGAACTTAAATATAACGAATAATAGATTTAAATTAATAATAAAAAAAGAATCTACCCCTAAAACAAATGATGAAAAAATACTCCTAAATTTAAAAAATATATTTAAAATTATAGCTGAGCAATCTGATAAATTAGAATTAACTAATAATGAATTTTTAAGATTAGCTATTAAAATTTATAAAGAAGTAACAAATATTCACTATGTGACCGATAATGTAGTAGTAAAAATTAACCTGTTAAACGAGAAAAAACAAGAATCTAGGCGTAAAAAAATAGATGAATTATTACAAATATATGTTAAATTACTTAACGGAAATAAGCATGAATTAACTCAATTAGTAACTAATTTTTACATAGATTTCATTAATATAAAGCCATTCAATGAAGGAAATGATGTAGTTGGTGTTTTAATTATTTATCTTTTACTACTAAAAGAACAGTTTAAAATGTTCCATTACGTTTCATTTTTTGAAATGTTATACGATGAATATGACAATTTTAAATCATTAGTAAATAAAGCCAATTTTAATTATGATGATGGATATAGTCAAACAGCACCACTAAATAATTTTATAATTGACATTTTAATAGATGGATATGCCAAAGTTGATAAATTAGCATCTGATACAAAATTTGATGCAAATATTACAAAAACATACAATATTGAAAACACAATTATGCGATTAGGTGAAGTCTTCACTAAAGAAGAAATCAGAGCAAAACATCCGTATGTAAGTTTATCTACAATTGATCGAACTTTAAAAAGAATGAGGGATGAAAATAAAATTCGTCCTAATGGTGTAGGTAGAAGTGCAACTTGGGTTAGAATATCAAATTACGAAAGGTTCGAACCAACATCAAATAGACAAATGAGTCTATACGATATCATAATGAACAACGATAAAGAAGACGAGAAATGATCTCGTCTTTTTTTATGCTAATTTATTTTTTGTAATGTCAAAGTTAAAAGAAGAAGAACAAGAAAAGTCAAAATGTAAAGTAAACTCAGAATCTATTTGCAGGAGCAAAATCGAGCAATCGAGATGTACAATTGGACAGTTTTGGTAATTTCGATTCGTGTTTAATACAAAAAAGTCTAGTAAAACATATTCAAATAGCACTAAATGAGTATGTTTAGCAAAAGAAGAAATAGCAATTTTCACTGATAAACACCCTCTTTATAGTGTTATGAAATTCTTTTCGGCATTATTTTTACCATTTTTAAATATCTAAATAACTTCCTATAATATATATTATGTTAACCATTAAATTATATAAGAATGGTCTTGTAATTAGAGATATGTGGAAAAGTGGATTATGTATTGATACGCTATAATTCAAATTATTCATATTCTACGCATTTTCTTAAAAAATAAAAATCGAGCTTGTGAATTGCCAAGGTCATCGTTATTCGTTTTTTATATGAATTTTATATTTTAATTTTATTTTAAAAAAGTTTACACATTTTTTTGCATCAAATCTAGTTGTTAAGCATATCACATCTAGTATTTAAAACTAGATTAGTGCCGAAAATTTATTTTAATGACATCATATTATATAGGTCTATATGACTTGTAATATTATATAGATATTAATGCTTTTACTGTTTATTTTATATAAGTGTTTTTTTTATTGATTGGTGTTTGATTTGTTAATTAATAATATTTTTCTTGTTATGTTTTTGTTTTTGAGGGCTGATATTTTAAAATAAATTTTTATTTTTATATGGTATATTGATTAGTTTTTAACTTTGACTAATTGCTTAAATTAGATGCTTTGTACTCTTATTTTATTTCTGCTTTTTAAATGCTTTTGTAGTGTGTATAACATATATATCCATATGTGATACATTTAGTATTAAATGTTATTTATGTTGTTAGTTTAACTTTGATCATTTTTACGTTTTTCTGTTTGCTTCTTGTTTTATTTTTTTCTTGTTTTGTAATTCTGCCATATATTTAAAAATTTATTTTCCTTGCTATGATAAAGATGACTAGTATAGAAATTTTAAAATTCATTTTTTTATTTTTTACATAGTTAGACTTTTATATTATATTGTTACTATTTGTATATGAATTTATATATTTTTTTGTTAGTAGTTTATTTTGTTTACCTTTTTAATATCCTAGCATTATATTTATCACGATTGGTAAAATTTATATAGGTTTTTATGGCTATTCTTATTTTAGTATTAATATGATTATTAACTTACTATCTGCAATGCTAATAGATCTAATTAATAAATAGTTAAAGCTTATCTCTTCTTTTACCTTTATTTTTACAGACTTTAGTTTTGATTATTTTATGTTCCATATTTAAGAGACTTACTCATCTTTGTAGTCATTTATTTTAAATTTATTTATCAAAACATTGTAAATATATATAATTACATTTTAATGTTTAATTTATATTTGCTTTACAAAAATAATTTAGTTATTAATCTTGTGTTAAAAACTAGATTATCAAATAAATATATTCTTATATATGTTATTAATAACTATATCAAGTTTGAATTTTTGTTTTTTACACAATAAAAAAAGACAAATCGAATTTGTTTTTCCTTAGTGATTCTCTACTCGATTTGTCTTTACTTTTGTTCTATTTTTTTGTTTTTGCTATGGTTTTAAAAAAAATATTTAATAATTTATCATAGCGTTTAATATAGTTATTAAAACTAGGTTGCTTTTGAAATCTTTTATCTCTATATGATTACTTTATGCTATTCATAACAAGCATTAAGAATTTCTAAGCAGGCTTCATAATCTAATATAAATATGTCATCAATTGTTCTTTTACCACCAAATGTATATAGATTTGCAATATTAGGTAAATCAGATTTTTTAATACCAACTTCTTTTAATGTGGTTGGCATACCAATTTCATGGAAATATGTTTTAAGCATTTGGATAGCTGTTTTAGCGGCAAATTCAGGTTTTATATTAGTTGATAAACTAAGACTTAAATAGCCTAGTTTTGCAAAAGGCATAGGGTTTATTTCAGCTGCTTTATTAGCCCATGCTGGCCATAATATTGCAAGGCCTGCACCATGTGCTACGTGGTCAAATAAACCAGATACAGCATGTTCCATTTGATGTACAGGCATTTGGTATTCTTTACCGCAGGCCGTTAAACCATTATGACTTAAACTTGATGCCCACATTAATGTAGCTCGTGCATTGTAGTTATTTGGGTCGTTATATGCTGTTTTACCAACTTCATAAACTGCTTTAATTAAACCATAGGCTAGGTTATCTGTTAGCGGATTATATGTGTTATCATATGATAATACTCTTTCAAGAGTATGCATCATTATATCAACAATACCACAAGCGGTTTGATATTTAGAAACACTATATGTAAATTTAGGATTACATATTGCAAATAAAGGACGATTAAATTCTGAACTGAAACCTCGTTTATCATTTAGGCTATCATTTGTAATTACACACGAATTTGACATTTCACTACCAGCTGCTGAAATAGTTAATATTACACCTACAGGTAATGATTTTTCTAATTTCTTTTGTCCACTATTATAAACCCAAGGGCTTTCATTTATATAAAATCCTGCTGCTATACTTTTGGCTGAATCTATTACAGAACCACCACCAACAGCTAAAATGAAATCTATATTAGTGTCCTTTGCTAGTTTTACTCCTTGTTCTACTAAGCTAAGTTTAGGGTTCGCTTCTACGCCGCCTAATTCAATATATTCAATATTATTGTTTTTTAATTCATTAATAACAAAATCATAAAGTCCGATTTTTTTAATTGATTCTTTTCCGTAGTGGAATAATATTTTTTTAAAATTATATTCTTTTAAAATGGCCCCTAATTTTTTTTCAGCATCTATCCCAAAGAAAACTTTAGTTGGGGTATTATAAATAAAGTCTCTCATTTTATAGCTCCTTTAAAAATGATTTGCCGATAGGTTGAGGTTTTAATTTAAAGTTTTCGTTAATTGTTTGACCTAAATCGGCAAATGATGTTCTTAAACCAAGATTTTTACCTTTAATTTTTCTATTATAAGCAAATATAGGAACCAACTCTCTTGTATGATCTGTACCATGCCATGTCGGATCATTACCATGATCAGCTGTAATTAATAGTAAATCATCGTCATTAAGCAATGGCAATAATTTAGTTAAATCATAATCAAATTCCTCTAAAGCTTTTTTATAGCCTTCAGGATTTCTTCTATGGCCATATAAGGCATCAAAATCGACTAAATTTAGATAACATAAGCCTTTGAAATCTGTCTTAGCAATATCTTTCATAATTTCCATTCCGTTATGATTAGAAACCGTTTTATAGGCTTTAGTTATACCACAGCCATTGTAAATATCATTAATTTTACCAATGCTAATTACATCATAACCACTTTCTTTTAAATAATCTAATGTAGTTTCGTGAGCTGGTGATAAAGCATAATCATGTCGATTAGGTGTTCTGACAAAATTATCTTTATTAGTACCAACAAATGGTCTAGCTATTATACGTCCTACTTTCCACTCTGGTTTCATACAAATCTCTCTAGCAATTTTGCAGCAACGATACAATTCATCTAACCCAAATACTTCCTCATGACAGGCAATTTGTAAAACACTATCAGCAGATGTATATACTATCATAGCCTTAGTTCTAAGATGCTCTTCACCAAGTTCTTTAATTATTTCAGTGCCACTTGCAGCACAGTTACCAATTACTTTGTGACCTGTTTGTTTTTCTAATTCTGTAATTAATTCTTTAGGGAAACCAGTATCAGTAAATGTTTTTAAAGGTTTTGTTGTTAATACTCCCATAAATTCAAAATGCCCGGTTAAAGTGTCTTTACCAACACTAGCTTCTTGCATCTTGCCATAACAAGCCACTGGATTAGTATTAGGGTTAACACCTTTGATTTTAGTTAAATTCCCATAACCAAATAGTTGTAGACATGGTAATTTAATACCATTACATGCATCAGCAATATGACCAATAGTGTTTGCACCATCATCACCATAATTTACACTAGTAGGATCACTACCACATCCTACAGAATCCATTACAATAGTAAATATTCTTTTAAATTCCATTATTCTTTTTCCTCCTTTTTTAATGGATGCGTATTTTGATAAATTTCTTTAAGTTTAGTTTTATCGATATGTGTGTATATTTGAGTTGTTGAAATATCTTCATGGCCTAATAATTCTTGAACAATTCTTAAACTAGCCCCATTAGCTAATAAATGGGTGGCAAAACTATGTCTAATTGTATGTGGTGAAATAGTTTTATCAATACCAGCTTCAAGAGCTAAATTCCTAATATATTTAAAAAAACCTTGACGTGACATTTTTTCACCTTTGTAATTATAAAACAATAAGGATCCTGGCTTTTTACTAATGTTAGAACGTGAATTTTCAATATAATCTCTAAGTGCAATTATTGCCATATCTCCTAGCGGAATAATCCTTTCCTTATTTCCTTTACCAATTACACTTAAATATTTCTCATTCATATGTAAAGAACTTATTTTTAAATCAAGTAATTCAGAAATTCTTAAACCTGAACTATATAACAATTCTAACATTGCTTTATTTCTTTTACCAATGTCTGTCGATAAATCTATTAAGCTTAACATTTTAGAAATTTCTTCTTCAGTTAAAACTGTAGGCAAATGAATATCTTTTTTAGGCATATCAATATAATAGGCTACATCTTCTTTGCTAATTTGTTCATTACTCAAAAATTTATGGAATGCTTTAATCGTAACTATTTTTCTAGCTATTGTGGTTTTAGCTAAATTAGCTCTTTTTAAAGATGCAATATATTTTAAAATCATTTCCTTATCAATATCTCTTACATCTTCAATATGTTGATATTTAATTAAAAATTCTTGATATTCTAGAAGATCATTTCTATAAGCAATAATAGTATTTTTACTTAATCTTTTTTCATCTTCTAAATAATATATAAAATCAGTTATTTCATAAAATTTAATTTCTATCATATAAATTCCTCAAATACCAGATTAGCTAACATTAAACCTTTACTTGTCAATTTGATTATGTTTTCATCTTCATATAAAAGTTTATAATCAAACAATTTTTGATAATTAAAATCATCGTTAGGATAAGAATTAAATCGCTTAAAATAGTCTTTTTTTGTAATCCCATCAACTTTTCTTAAGCCTAAGATTAAATATTCTTTTTTCTCATCTTCTTCATTTAAGTTTTCTACTTCTTTATCTACATTATTTAAATATTTATATAGGAATTTAGAATTTGTAACCCGCTTATGACCAAGGTATGAACATGCCCCCATACCAACACCTATATATTCTTCCTTAGACCAATATTTAAGGTTATGTAGGGATTTATAATTAGGCTTAGCATAATTAGATATTTCGTATTGAATAAATCCTAATTTAGTTAATTCAGCTGATATATATATATTCATATCAGCAATTAAATCTTCATCTAATTCAGAAGCCTTATGATTTCTATTTAGTAATGTTTCTTTTTCTAAGATTAAACTATATGCAGAAACATGTTTAATGTCTAATTCTTTAATAAATGCAATATCTTCTTTAACAACATCAAGAGTTTGATTAAAATAGCCATATATTAAATCAATATTGATATTCGTTATTCCATTATCTTTTAATAATTTAACAGACTTTAGAACATCTTCTTTGTTATGATGTCTATTTAATAATTTTAAACCATTTTTATCAGTTGTTTGCATACCTAAACTAACCCGATTAATTTTGTATTTAGCAAATAACTTAACCTGTTCTAAAGTAATTAGTTCCGGATTTAATTCAATAGAATATTCTTTAAAATTAATCTTTAAACTAGCGATAAAACTTAATAGTCTTTCTAAATTATATAAATCAAGATAATTAGGCGTTCCTCCACCAATATAAATTGTATCGATATTTTTAAAATATATTTCATAACTTCTAATTTCTGCAATTAATTTATCAATATATTTATTTACTTCTTCTTTTGAAAATGGAATCCGTTTAGGAAAATCGCAATATGAACAGATGTGAGCACAAAAAGGAATATGAATATATAAACCTAACATATTAAACCCTCTTAAAATATAATTTATTATCTAGGAAAAAAGTAGTAATTAAATTTTTAGATTCTAAATAGGCAAGATATGATTTAATAGTTGAACAAATCAAGAGATATTTATTGTATGATATTTTTAATTTATAATGGTCAAACATATAAGCAAAAATATTATCATAGTGATTAGGAATGTTTAAATATTCTAATAAAACATTACAAATTTCATCTATTTTAGCTAAATTATAATCAACTAATTCATCTAAATCATTACTAGTTTCTACATGACTTGGTACCATTATTTTACCTTTTAGACTTTTTAGATAATTTAAGCTTTTTCTATAGCCATCAACATCATAAATAAGCATAATATGTTCTTTATCAATCAATTCTTTTTTACAAATACTATCAGCAATAAAATAAACCCCATCCTTCGTTTTAAATCCGCGCATATCATAATGGTGCCCAGGTAATTTAAAACTTTTTAGGCATTCTGGAAGATGTTTAAGTGACAAAATATCATGTTGTTCATTAACATGCATTAACGGGGTATCATATTTAGTTAGCGGGTAACCCCCACTAAGAAGACCAATATCTAATTTATCATTACGTAAAAAAGCTCTTTCTATTCTACTAGTTATAACTTGACAATTTGTTTGTTTGATTAAATATTCATTAGCACCGGTATGATCGGCATGCGAATGGGTGTTAACAATGTATTTTAAATTGAAGTTATACGAACGTAATAAGCTTTCTAGTCTAGGACCATATTTTTTAATTGGAACATCAATTAAAATTACATCATGTTCATTTAGTTTATATAATCCTAAATTAGTATTTCCGGTAATATAATAAGTATTTCCTTTTAAGTGTATTAATTCAAACATAATATCAATCCTTAATGTATTTATAAAGTTAGCTTTAGCTGGGCTTAACAAAATGAGTTTTTATTAAAACTTAAAATTTTTTTAAGTTTAAACATTTTAAATTATCTTTATATTTAAAAAAGATATACAAATCGTTCCATTTAATTATAACATTTATTAACTTGATTTAATAGTTAAAATAAAAAGGGATTACTCCCTTTTACGAAATATGGCTAACAAAATATGGTTTAATAGTACCCATAAATTCTTCTTCTATAAAGTTTGCGGTTTTATCACTTGTTAAAACATTAATTAACTCTTTAAGCCAACTAGCATTCTTATCTTCATCTCTACATGCTAATATATTGGCATTTATATGATTAGGATCTGCTTCTTCAAAAATCAATTCATCATTGCTAAGGCCTGCATTAATAGCAAATGTGGCATTAACAATGCCTAAATAACAATTTGAATCATTTAAAGCTTCGGCAATACTTGAAGTTGCCATAGGAGTGATGATTAAATTTTCATAACCGGGTAATAATTCATAATAATTAAGAATATCTGTAGCAGAAAAGCTTGTAGTATCACCATAAGTTGTTCTTATAATATTATTTGCAGCTAATAAATCTAAACATCTTTTTAAATTTGAACTATCATTAGCTATGGCAATAACTTTCTTTTCATTTCCTCTTAAATCATTTATTTCATCTATCTTATATGAATATGCCCCATAAACACAATCATACATTGTACAGGCATTAAATAAATTGGTATTATGTGATTCATTATAACTTATTAAATATGGTTCATGTTGGAATAAATTAACATCAATTGAACCATCAACAAGGGCATTATTTAAAGGATCAAATTCACTATAAATTTCAATTTCTAATTTATAACCTAAATCTGCCATTTCATCTTTAATATGGTTGAAAATTGGTTCACCAGGTTCACTCATTGTACCAACTTTAATAGTTACTAAATTAGTTTTATTAGAAGCGTAAACTGCAATTTTAACACCGATAAATGTTAATAATAAAACACCTAAACCAATACCTATTTTTATATAGGTTAAATGGCCATTTTTGGCTAATTTATATAATATATTACCACATAATTGAATAAGCAATACTAATATTATTATTGTAATTACCGCAAATAACATCATTTCAAAGTCATAGGAAATATAGCCTTTATCATAAGCAAAAAATCCTAGTCCACCGCCTCCTATTGCCCCAGCCATAGCACTATAACCAATTAAAGTTATAATAGCTAAAGTTGTGCCTGAGATAATTGATGGTAAGGCTTCTTTTAAAATGATTTTTGTGGTTATTTGTCTTTTACTTAAGCCTAAAGCTTCTCCGACTTCGACAATATCTTTATTTGTTTCTTGTAAACTATTTTCAAAAAGTTTAGCAAAAAAAGGTATAGCAGCAATCGTTAACGGAACGATAAAAGCACTAGTCGAAAATGCTTGTCCAACTCCAGTTAAAATTTTCATTATAATTCTTGTAAAAGGTATTACAAAAAACATTAATACATAAAACGGGAATGATCTAACAATACCTATTAAAATATCTATAATTTTATATAGAATTCTTATTCCTTTTCTTTTTGAACGCTTAGTATAAAATAAAACTAGACCTAAAAGTAACCCAAAAACTAAGGCTATTAAAACGGTTATAAATACCATTTCAACTGTTTCGCCTAAATACTTAGGTAAATCGTTATATATATATTCTTTTAATTTATCTAGAAATGTCATCTCTTCTTTCCCCCTTTACAATAAGTTCATATTTAACATCAGTTTTATTAATATAACTTAAAACATTAATGAAATCTTTATCTTTAACATTAATAACTAGACTACCAAGAACATCATCACCAAATTTTTCTAGTTTTCCCCACACTATATCAAAATCGATGTTTAAATCACGAGCCATTTTAGTAATTAATGATTCACTAGCTGATTTTTTAGGGAATATTAATTTAATATTTTTACCATTCAATGGTACAATTGGTTTTTCAGATATTAAAGTTTCTAAAGCTTTATTTTTATATAAGAATATATCTTCAGTCTTACCTATTTCTAATATTTCTCCTTTGTTTATAATTGCTACTCTATCACAAATATATTTAACAACTTCCATTTGATGAGTAACCATAACGATTGTTATTTTTAATTCTTTATTTATTTTCTTTAAAATATCTAGTATTTGAATAGTTGTATTAGGATCAAGAGCACTTGTCGCTTCATCACAAAGTAATATTTTAGGATTTAAGGCTAAAGCTCGCGCAATCGCAACTCTTTGACATTGACCACCTGATAATGTTGTTGGTAATGAATTTAATTTATCGGTTATACCTGTGATTTTTGCTAGTTTTAGAACTTTTTCTTTTATTTCCTTCTTTTTATAATGTCTAGCTTCAAGTGGTAAGGCAATATTTTTATAGACACTTTGAGTGTTTAATAAGGCAAAATGTTGAAAAATCATTGCTACTTTTTGTCTATAATTTGCTAAATCTTTACCATTTAAATTACATACATTGTCGCCATCAACTAAAATTTGTCCGTCATCTACTTCTTCAAGCTTATTAATAGTTCTTAATAAAGTTGATTTTCCAGCTCCACTAGGACCAACAAGGCCAAATATTTCGCCATCAAAAATTTCTAAATTAATATTTTTTAAAGCTACTAGTTCACTATACTTTTTTACTACATTTATAAATCGTATCATTTTGTACCTCCTTAAACAAAAAACAGTTCCATCCCTAAAAGGACGAAACTGTAAAATTCGTGATACCAACCTTAATTCATCAATATAAAAATTGACCTATTTTCAAGTACTAACATACTCTATCGCTATAAGAGGCGAATCCTCATATAACCTACATATTGGCTATATTACTCCAAGACCATGTTCGCTTAGTTTTCCTTATCTAGTTACACCTACCCTAGACTCTCTAAAAATTACTAGCTAAGTTACTCTTCTTTTCTTCGTTTGTTAATATTATACAAAAAAATATTCTATATGCAAGACTAATTTTAAATTCTTGTAATTTTATTATATTTTTGTATAATTAATTAAAGGTGATTGGAATGGATGAATTTATAATTAACTGTCGAACTTATTTACATCAATATCCTGAGCTTGGCTTTAACACATACGAAACAGCTAAATTTATTTATAAAACCTTAGCTGAATTAGGCTATAGTCCAAATTATGCATTAGATAAAAATGCCGTTTATGCTTATTTAGATTTAGGTAAGGAAAAAACATTGTGTTTTCGTTCTGATATGGATGCGTTAAATATTAAAGAGGAAACAAGTGTTCCTTTTAAAAGTAAAAATGAATATATGCATGCCTGCGGACATGATGCTCATATGACGATTTTATTATTTGCTGCAAAATTATTTATAAATAATTTAGCTAAACTTAAATATAATATAATTATTTTATTTCAACCTGCTGAAGAGGGGCCTTTACCAGGTGGAGCATATTATTTAAAAGATATTCCAATCTTAAAAAAAGTTGATGAATTCTATGCATTTCATGTTTCCCCAAGTTTAGAGGTTGGTAAAATCGGTATTAAAATTGGTGAAGCTTGTGCTGCACCAGATTTATGGGAACTTGAATTAACAGGTTTAGGATGTCACGCATCACGCCCTGAAAATGGTAGAAATCCAATTTTAGGTGGAGCTAAAATTGCATTAGAGTTAAATAATTTTTATCAAAATGTTAAACAAACTAAAAATGTTGTTCTATCTACTACATATTTTAATAGTGGAATTTCGATGAACATTATTAAAGATAAAGCTTATTTAAAAGGAACTGCTAGAAGTTTTAATGAATCAGATCGTAAATATTTAGCTAGAGAAATGGAAAATATAATAAGTAAATGTTGTAATTTATATAATTTAGATTATAAATTTGATTTTCATTATGCTTATCCGCCTTTATTTAATGATAAAGTTTTAGCAACTAAGATGTTTACTGCGGCAAGCAATATTTTAGGAGCTAAAAATTGTATTACGCTTGTTAATTCAGAAATGATTGGCGAAGATTTTGCTTATTATAATGAAATAGCACCTATATGTTTAACGTGGATAGGCGCTAAGAATATAGGTGCTGAATTTTATGATTTACATAATGCTAAATTTATTGTTCCTTTTGAAACAATTGAATATGGTGGGAAAATTCTTTTTGAATTAGTAACCAAAACAGGGTAACCTGTTTTTTTATTCGTATTTGAAGTTTTCTTTAATGGCCTTAGCTACTGCTTCAATTTCTTCTTCAGTTGCATAATTTTGTTTGCCAGTATTCATTTGGAATACTCCGCCCCATTCAAAACCATCTTTATATTTAGGTACTAAATGGAAATGAAGATGACCTAGTCCATCACCATAAGCGCCGTAATTAACGCGATCAGGATGATATACTTTTTTAATAGCATTTGCGCACGCAACAACGTCGTTAATAAACTTTGTTCTTTCCTCAGGATTTAGTGCACAAATATCATCAACGTGGTCATTTTTATAGGCTACTACCATTCTACCTTTATGTGATTGATCTTTAAAAACAATAATGATTGATGTTTCTGTTTCAAATGCTATCCGACCAAATTCTTCGATAGCTTCTCTTTTCAAACAATATTGACAATCTTTTAATAACATATTAATTTCTCCTATTCATCTGTTTTTAATATAGCAAGGAAAGCTTCTTGAGGAACTTCAACTGAACCGATAGCTTTCATTTTTTTCTTGCCTTCTTTTTGTTTTTCTAGTAATTTTTTCTTTCTTGATATATCGCCACCATAACATTTAGCTAATACATCTTTACGCATTGCTTTAATATCTGAACGAGCTATAACTTTATGATTTATAACTGCTTGAACCGGTACTTCAAATAATTGACGTGGTATTATGTCTTTTAATTTTTCAACTAAAGCTCTACCTCTTTGATAAGCGAAATCTTTATGAACAATTGTTGATAATGCATCTATAACATCACCATTAAGCATAATATCCATTCGGACTAATTTAGATGGTTCATAATCAGCAATTTCATAATCAAGACTAGCATAACCTTTAGTGTAACTTTTAAGTTTATCGAAGAAATCATAAACAATTTCTAGTAAAGGTATAGAATAGTGAATCATAACTCTAGTTTCTTCAATATATTGCATATCAATAAAGGTGCCGCGTTTTTTCTGACATAGGTCCATTATTGCGCCTACATATTCACTAGGTGTCATAATTGTAGCTTTAACAAAAGGTTCTTCTATTCTACTAATTAACCCAACATCAGGAAGATCAGCCGGATTATCAATAACGATCATTTCACCATTTGTTAAGTATACATGATAAGATACACTTGGAGCCGTAGCTATTAATTCGATCTTAAATTCTCTAGCTATTCTTTCTTGAACTATATCCATATGTAATAAGCCTAAAAATCCTGTTCTAAAGCCAAAACCTAAAGCTTGTGATGTTTCTGGTTCATAAATTAAACTAGAGTCGGATAATTTTAATTTTTCTAGAGCTTCCTTTAAATCCTCATACTGTTTAGAATCAATTGGATAAAGACCACAATAGACCATGGGATTCATCTTTTTATAGCCAGGAAGAGGAGTACTTGCTAGATTGCTTAATGTAGTAATTGTATCACCAACGTGTACATCATTAATATCTTTTATACTCGCGGTTAAATATCCTACATCTCCAGCCATTAAGTAGTCACGTTTAATTTCCTTTGGTGTTCTTACCCCGATTTCAACTACTTGATAAGTTGCCCCGGTAGCCATAAACTTAATTGAATCACCAATTTTAATCATGCCTTCTTTGACACAAATTAAAACTATAACGCCACGATAAGGATCATAAGCACTATCAAATATTAAGGCTTTAGTTGGTCCAAAAATGTTACCACTAGGTGGAGCTATATATTTTACAACTTCTTCTAAAATATCTTTAACTCCTACCCCAGTTTTAGCTGAACAAGCTACTACATTATCACAGGGTAGGCCTATGACATTTTCAATTTCATTTTTTGCCATTTCAATGTCAGCTGAAGGTAAATCTATTTTATTTATTAAAGGTAAAATTTCTAAATTATTGTCTAAAGCTAAATAAACATTTGCGATTGTCTGAGCTTCAACACCTTGAGTAGCATCAACAACTAATATAGCCCCTTCACAGGCAGCTAAAGAACGTGAAACTTCATAAGTGAAGTCAACATGTCCTGGAGTATCAATTAAATTAAATTCATAAATTTGTCCATCATCAGCTTTATATTTTAAGGCTACCGCATTAAGTTTGATTGTTATTCCTCTTTCGCGTTCTAGATCCATTGAATCAAGAATTTGTTCTTGCATTTCTCTTTCTTCAACGCTATCACATATTTCAAGTATTCGGTCTGCTAAAGTTGATTTACCATGATCTATATGGGCAATTATACAAAAATTGCGAATTCTTTTTTGTCTTAATAATAAATCATTTTTCGAAAATTCCAACTTTATCACCACTCTTTCTACTCTATGTATTATATCAATAATATGCTGTCAATTCAATAAAAAACGCCTTAAATGTTTTTTGGTAATTAAGACGGTTTTTATTTATCTTTTATAATTTTAATAGTATATTAAATTCTTAGTATTATATACCCCCAGCTATAAATTCTTAGTATTACTTAAAGCTATAAACAAAAAGTATTAAAGCTTTAAATTCTTAG
>CASEZJ010000005.1 GCA_949292525.1 uncultured bacterium
AAATTAGATGTAATATCGTTTCCTTCTGTATCAACAACTTTAACTGAGCTAACAGTTGCAATTTCAGCAATAGTTTTAACTTCAATTGTGAATGAACCTTCAGGAATTTCTCTTAGATAATATGCACTACCCGATTCGCTATAATGTACTTCTTCTCCTAAACTATCTAAGATAGTTAATGATTGCATTACAAAACCTTCATCAACAACAACATCAAAGTAGAAATACTCATCTCCAGGAATTAAAACAGCCAAGTCATCATCAGTATTTTGTCCAAATACTTTATCAGTCATAGGATCATTGCTTGAAGAACCTATTCTTAAATTAGAAATTGAAGAATGAGCATCAGTTTTAATGCCAACTTGAACTTTATTACTTTCAAATAAAGCTTCAACAGTAACTTCACTTGCAGGCATTCTAAATGAATAATAATTACTTGATTCATTATAGGTTACTTCGATTTCTTCATCTGTATCGTCATTAGTAACTTTAACTCCAGTTATATAATATCCTTTATATGCAACAGGTCTTAATGAAACTGAATCACCTTCTTCAGCAGCTTCTACCATATCAAAAAATTCATAAGCATCATTACTACGATAATTGATATCATATTTAACATCTGTTAAAGAAATGGTTGTATTAACATTTCCTACTGGCATTACATAGCCTTTATAAACTTTACAATATTTACTTTCAATTGAGTTATATCTTTCACCACTTAAATCAAGCCATTCAACCCTTCTAGAATCTCCTTCTCCGACTTCAACACGCAATCTATCAGGAGTTCTAGTTGCATCAGTTCCTGTTCCAGTAACCCAAATATCAATTTCTTGTCCTGGAATGGCACTAGTTATATATTCAGTTGGTGACTCATATTCACTTGTAGCAACAGCATATTTAACGCTATATCCAGATGTTCCTTCAGCTTCTCCATCTACTAATTGATATGTTTTTAAGGTTGGATCTTCAATAGCATTAACTGTAATTGTTACATTACTTTTTGGCATAGTGAATGTATAAGTAAAAGTATTTGTTTCAGTATTACTTGTTGTATAAGTTAAAACAATATCATTAGCTTTAACTTCAACTTTTTTCTTAGGTAGTTTAATTAATAATAAAATTAATCCGGCCATAAAAAGGACAAAAATTAATATTAAATAAATTAATATAGCTCTACGATCTGTAAATATACTTAATATCATAATTATCCCCCTTAATTTAATATTCTTAAAGTGTGTTCTAAATTGGTTTCCTTAAAGCATAAGTCTAACATTTCTTTTAATTTAGATTTAGTATTATCATCACTAAAATATGGTAATGTCTTTAATAAAGGAATTAATTTATTAGCTAATAATAAATCTAGTGTTTCATCTTCATCGTTATTAAGTTCATGATAAACAGCTGTATATGCTTCAATATTCAGAATTAAACTATTATTAAATACATAATTTGTTTTTTCTTTAACATAGGCAAAAAAACTATCTAGTTTATGCCATGAATTTTCAGATAAATAACTATTATTACGAGCAATTCTAACTTCAGATCTAAATGCATTGATATTTTTTGGTGTAGCTAAAACATGGTTTTCTTTAGCTAAACCTTCTTCTAATATTGGATTTAATAGAATACCTTTTTCGATTAAATCTATGTCTAAATTATCAGTTATGATAAAATACCAAATATTTTTAGGTAATAAAATTTGTTCATAATCTGCTAATTGTAAATAGAACTTATCATTACTTTGACTATTAGCTAATTCTACTTGAAAACTTGTAATAAAACTTTTATCAGTTGCTTCAATTACACTTACAAACATTTGTTGTTGATTATTTTTAGCTTTTAACAAGTTTTTAGCAACATCAGTCATTACATATTCATTATGTTCAATATCTAATTTTTTATATAATAGATGATTGTTTTCATCATAATTAATATAATTACGTTCAACTCCTAAAAACTCTTGCAAACAAGTTAAAAAGCGATAAACTAAAGTTGATTTTGGTAAAATAATTAATTTTGTCATTGCTAAACTAGCTAACAAACTTCTAATCGTTAAATAATTAGTAACAATACCATTATTTTGTAAATATTCCATAAAATCAGTTACAAAGTTTGTAAAATTAACATTAGTTGTATTTTTTATTTCATCTGTCTCAATACTATAAACTGCTTCTTTAGGTTTAACTATTTCTTGTTTTTCTACTTCTTCTACTGTTGTTTCTTCTTTAGTTACTGGTTTAGTAAAAGAAACTCTAACTTCATCAACAAATTCTTTAAATTCTCTTAAATCGATAGTTTTTTCTTTAATTTTTAAATTTTTAATTAATCCAATAGTTGATAATGTAAAAAATAATATTCCCAAAACAATACATAAGATTGTTAAAACTAAAGAAATATAGCAAAATGGTATGCGTTCATCATTACGATACATTGTACCAAATAAAAGGGCTAAACAAATAGTACTTGCTATAATTATTATAATCTTTAGGATATATGGTAAAATAAAATTATTATTTTGTTTAGTTTCAATATGACCAACAAATTCTTCTTCTTCATATTCAGATTTTTTAATTGTTTTATTTGTTAATGTACCTTCTAGTAATAGTTTAGTCCCATCACTAATTAAAACATTATAATTAGGTCCTATTAAAGGGGTTTTAATTTTTAAATAAACCATATCGCTTTGATTAGCAGAAATATTAATATTTGATGTTAACAACATTATGGTTTTTTCATTTTCTTTTACTTGAGCATAATAAGTCATATTAGCGGCTAAATTGCCTTTGTTAGCCACAACAAAAGCTATTTCATTATTTACTATTGTTAAACGATCATAATTAAAATTATTATAATTTAAACCTGTAAAAGTTTGATATTTAGCTAATTTTTTAACTAAATGACCACAAGGGTTATATTTAGCTGTTATAATTTCTGATAAATATATTTTTGTGTCATGATATATTTCTGGTAAATACAAAATGGCATTAAAACCTTCAAGATATGTAAAATCAAAATCTTTATTAGTATTTAAAATAACTATAACTTTAGCTCTTGTATTTCTTAATACATCAGTGACTTTTTTTTGACCAATATTAAGTTTATCTAACGCTTCACAATCTAAGCCTAAGATAACTAGATCACAATTTGCTACTTCATCGGTAATTTTTTCAAGCGTTAGGGAATCAATATAGCCATCTTGTTCCCACGCTTTTTCAATTTTAATTAAATCATATAAATCAGATTCAAATTCATTAGCTAGATCTAGAGCTAAGTTGCCAATTAAACATATTTTTTGTCCGGTAACTAAAGGTAAAATATTATCATTTTTTAGCAAAACAATGCTATCTCTTGCAAGGCGCAATTTTAAATTTTCTTCATTATATACATTAGTAGAAACTTGATTAGCATCTAATTCTTCTCTTACACATGTAATATCTAGTATATTTAAAACTCTATTAACTGCTAAATTAAGATTAAATAATGAAATACCATTATGTTCATTAACCCATTCATTATAATCTTCTTTAGTTATTTCTTTACGTTTTAAAGCTTGGTCTTTACCTTCTAGATCACTATATAGTTTAAAAATGGTTTCCTTTACTTCATTATCAGTAAAAACAAAAGTAACACCTTTATTTATACCTGTAATTATATTATTATAATCTAAGCTAGATAAAGCTATATAGTCATGTGCTTCAGTTATTTCATCTACAAAAGAATAAATGACATTTCTAAAATCATATTTACAATTAGAGACTAAAACAAAGTTATCCTTAGTCAATTCTTTTAATATAGATTCATAAATTAAATCATTGTAAAAAGAATTATCACTATACATATTCTTATAATTTAAAGTATAGATAATATTAGAATTATTTTTATAGACGTTTGCATAATTTTCTACAACCTTTAAATCACTAACATATGCTAAACTACTAGGTATCGTAAATTCTTTAAAAATAGCACTTGGTATATTTAAATCATCTATACCTTTTAGGTCTTCAGATATTAAAAAAATCAAATCTATTTTCTCTTTTAGAGTAAGTCTATTAATTATGTTTGTGTATGTCTTCACTGCTCCCCAACTCCTTAAATCAATTATTTAAATTATAACATTTATTTTGTTTATATACCATAAAAGATTACAAATTCACTAAAAAATCACTTTTACAATTAACTTTTTTTAAATTAATTAAAAAAAATATTTTTTTTGTTGACAATAGCTTGGATTATGGTATAATACTACATGCGCGCTTAGGTTGTTGCGCTTAATCTTATATATGGCCCGTTGGTGAAACGGTTAACACACATGCCTTTCACGCATGCACTTGTGGGTTCGAACCCCGCACGGGTCACCATAGTAAATTCAACTTTATTACTAAAAATTAAAATTATATTAGAAAAATGGTAATAAAGAATATATAAAATTTCATTTTTATGGTTTAGTAGTGAATTTTCAACAAATGACAGTTGGAATTTACTACTATTTTTTTTATAAAAATCAAAAAAATAAATATGGAGGAATAGTAAATGATAAATTATGAAGAAAAATTTTATACAACGAAAAAGGATTTTGTACGAATTTTATGTATAAAGGAAGTTATGTAAAATTAAAAGGAATTACAAAAGATGAACTGATTTTAAAACAAAATAAAAAAATCCTAGAATTTAATCTAAGATTTATATCATTCATCAAATATACATTGGTTTTAGTGGGATATATCAATTTATAAACGCTATATTTATTAGCTCTAATATGAATTAAGTTAAGTATAGCATAAATTATTAAAGATAGTTGTTAATATTTTCTATAAATAAAGTAATAAAACATATATTAAGCCAAATTTATAGATATATAAAAAATGTGAGCTAAAATAAGAATAATTAGCAATATAACTGATGTATAGTATGTACATTTAACTGCAAAATCACTCGGCTCATTATCTATATCATCTGTATTTTTTCTACGTATGTATGATTGTATTGAATTCGATAGATATGCAACCTGGTAAGGTAAAAAAGCACAAATTAATTCTATTATCCCTAGAAGTGCTAAGAGAATAATAGTAATTATTACACTTACATTTAATTTTAGAAAGATGAGTTCTAAAATCATGATGGTTATTATAGTTAAAAATAAAGCTATAAATACTAATATTTTAACTAGCGTTTTTGTCTCGCTTTTCATATGACTAATCTCCATTTTAGTTTGATAAATTCCTAAATATATTATACGATACGCTAAATGTTTTAGCAACACTTTGTTTATTGAATTTGGCTTTTTAAAAATCGCACAACAAAAAGGAAATATTATTGTTTAGTAACTTAAAAATGGGTTTTATATACTATACCAAATCTTTAAATGATTATATTTAGCTTTATTTAATATTTGAGTTATACCATCTTGATATGTACCTAAGACATAATTACAGTAATATGGTAAAGCTAAATATTTTAATTGTGATGTTAAAGTATATAATAAGAAATAACCTAAAAGCAATAACATATATTTATCGGTGAAAATGACCTTTAATTGTAAAATAAAGGGAACTTTTTTTCTTCGATACCATTACTTTCAGCTGTAACTCTTTCTTTAGTATAATAATATTCAAGTAAGACAAGTGGTAAAGATATACAAGATAAAATTGACATAACTATTATCCACATTCGTTTACTTGCACCTAAAGTAGGCATTATAGCCATCGGAAAAATTAAAGTTACAAAAATACCAGTCATCATGATTGTAGATACATTATTAAATACTGCTAGTACTCCTCTTTGAGCAGTATTTCTAGTTGATAAAGATACCATTAAATTATGACTCATATTATAAATTGTGAAAGCTAATGAATAATATAAATTATATGAAATCATTACCCATATTATTTGTAACACTTCATTATTACTAGGAACAACAAATAATAAAATACACTAACACAAAGAAATGGTGCCGATAATAATAACCATGGTCTAGCTTTACCTTATTTAGTATGAGTTCTATCGATTATAGCTCCCATAATGACATTAGTAATTGCATCTAAAATTTTTGATAAGATTGGGAAATAACTAAAATCATTCCTTTCCATAATTCCACCAAGTTTTAAAACATCAGTATAATAGACATTTATTTAAGTAGCCATGACTGCATTAAATAATAAAACACCACATGGTCCAAGTAAATAGCCGATCCATTTTTCTTTATTAGTTACATTTTGTGATTTTAATTTTTAATTAAATATCGGCTTATTTAAAACATTTTCCATGTTATTGCTCCTCAATATTAGGCAATTCTGGTGCCATTATTTTGGTAAGTATTTTCTTAATTCCTTTTAACAAATGACCATTTGCAAGATCTACAAAACCACAGGCAAAATTGTAAGGAAATGTATTACCAGCACACATTGACATTGATATTATTGAATTACTTTCTAAGACTCTTCTTAAAAATATAGCTCCTTTAATTTTATTATCTCTAATTGGTCCTTCTGGTAATTTTAGAGCTTTTCTATATTGTTTATTTGCTACACTTAAAACAGCTTTATATAAAATATTACCAATAAAAGTTTCTTTTAAATAGGTGAATCTACTGTCTATATTTAAAGGCTTTTTCGTTACTTTAGGTGGTATATTTAGCTTAAAATGACTACCATATTTTAAATCATCTATTTTTTCTAATTTGGCATTTTGATAATAATCATTAATTTCATCTAATTCTGTTTTTTCTTCTTTACCAACAATAATAGAATCTTCTAAAATTACACTTTGAGAATTTTTACATATGCTAAATATATATTTACCTTCATCTAATATATATTTATTTTCTTCTATATTAAAATATTTTAACTCATTTAAATTAATAATAAATTCTGCAGTCTTAATTTCTGAAGGTTCTAAATATAATTTACTAAATCCTTTTAATTCTCTTTTAGCTTTAAAAATTTTATTTATAGGACTACTTACATATAACTCTACTACTTCAGCACCCTTAATTTCTCCTATATTTTTTATATCTACATTAATGATTATCTTGTCATTTTCTTTTTTTATTTTTAAATTATCATATTTAAATTTTGTATAACTTAAACCATAACCAAAAGGAAATAATACTTCTTTATTTTTATTTAAATAATATCGATATCCTACTAAGATACTTTCTTTATAAATTGATCTTTCTTCTTTTCCAAATTCATCATGATAAGCAACATCTTCATATTTGATAGGCCATGTTTCACTAAGTCTTCCCGAAGGTGATACTTTACCAAATAATAGTTTATAAACTGCTTCACCACCAGCTTCACCTGGTAAATACATATTGATTATTCCTTTTACTTTATCTACAAATGGTAATTCAATTGGTGAACCTCCAAATAAAACCACAATTATATTTTTATTTAATTTAATAAGCTCATTTACTAATTCTAATTGATTTGTTGGCAACTGCATATTAACTCTATCTTGGCCTTCACTTTCAATTAAATCTGTTAAGCCTAGAAATAATATTATATCTTCATAATCATTAGCTTTTTTAATTGCTTCAGCAATTAAATTTAAGTTTGTTTCTGCATTTACTTCTTTATAACCACATACAAATTCATAATTAATACTATGATCATTAAAGGCCGTTTCTGCATCTTTTAACATAACTGGATTTATCATTGAACTACCAGCACCTTGATAACGCATATGATTAAATAAATCACCAATTATTAAATATTTCTTGTTTTCTTTAAGTGGTAATATATTATCATTTTTTAATAACACAGCACTATCACAAGCTATATCTAAAGCTATTTGGTAATGTTTATTAAAATCAACTATATTTTCCTTAACATTTTCATGTTTATAAACTAAATTTAAAACATTTAAAACGGCTTTATCTAATACATCTTCAGCTAATGTTTTATTTTTAATCGCATCATATATTTGTTTTTTACATATTGCAGTATCACCAGGCATTTCTAAATCTAAGCCAGCTTCTATCATTTTATCTCGATTATGACTTCCTCCCCAATCAGTCATAACTAAACCATTAAATCCCCATTCTTTTCTTAATATGTCACTTAATAACCACTTATTTTCTGAGGCATAAATACCATTAATTTTGTTATATGATGACATAACAGTTTCAGCATAACCATCTTTAATAACCATTTCAAATGGTTTTAAATAGATTTCGCGCATAGCTCGCATATCACAAATACTATCACCCATAAAACGATAGTTTTCACTATTGTTTAAAGCAAAATGCTTAACCGCCACCGCAACACCATTTTCTTCAATCCCTCTAACAACATCTTTGGCCATTACACCTGTTAAATATGGATCTTCTGAAAAATATTCGAAATTTCTTCCTGCTAAAGGATTACGTTTAATATTTACACCTGGTCCTAAAACAACACTAACACCGTAATGCTTAGCTTCCTTAGCTAAACATACCCCCATCTTATAAGCATTATCTTTATTCCAACTAGAAGCTAATGTGGCCGCTGTCGGAAAAGCTGTAGCTTTTTCTGATTCACTGATTCCGTTATCTCTTTTATCGGTTTGAACTCTTAAACCATGAGGTCCATCAGCCATCTTAATGCTTTTTATATTTAATCTTTTAATAGCATTCGTGTTCATAAAATTTGTGCCTGAAACTAAGGCTATCTTTTCTTCTAATGTTAATTTTTTTAATATTTCTAACGTATTCACAGTTTTCGCCTCCTACTATATTATAATATATATAAGCGCTTTTATCTTGCATAATTGTATTTTTTTTATAATTGTATTGAATGTGAGAATGTGAGAAACGTTGATATGCAATATATCTCAACAACTATAGCTAATCTAGCAAGTATACCAATTAGAATCTATGAGAATAATAAACAAACTTTTTATTATTCAACCATTAACTTACCTATTGACCCAATTACGATCAATTTAGTAGATATTCTTAATATTAACGAACACATTGGCTATTATATTACAGATGACTTTTTATATTATGGCATAGTTAATTCTAATAGTACTAAAATTATTATCGGTCCTTCCTATACTAATATAACTGATCAAACAATTAAAAAACACCTTTATAGTTACCATAACTTTAGTAGCTAGGGCAGCTATAAAAGGAGGATTAAATGTTGAAGAAAGCTTAGCTTTATCTGATTCATATATCCAAAAATGTGAAGTTTTAAATTCAATAGAAAACAAAACTAATCTTCAATACCATATGTTAATAGATTACACTGCTAGTGTTGAAAAGCAAAAGTTTTCCAATATTAAATCAAAACTTATAGTAGATGTTATTAACTATATTAAGCATAAATTACATGAACCAGTAAATATTACAAAACTAGCTAAATCAGTTTTTGTTTCTAGAACTTATTTAGCTAGTAAATTTAAAGCTGAAACAGGGTTATCTCTATCTGAATTCTATATAGAACAAAAAATCGAAGAAGCTAAATCTCTTCTTCGATATACTAATAAAAGTTTAAGTGTAATTGCCACATACTTAGGGTTTTCTTCGCAAAGTCATTTTACAAACACATTTAAAAAATATGTTAAAATGTAACCAAATGAATATCGTAAATATAACGAAAAATAGCTAAAAATAAGGAGAATTTACACTTTCTTAAATTGCTTGTGTTCTTATAAAGAATATACACTATTCTACAACGCCATATGAATCCAGTAAATCAGCAAGTGCATTTGCTATGTCTTCTAATGTCTGACATTTTTTAAATCTTTCATCAATTATTTCTAATCCACCTCTTACGTATGAATCAAAGTTTTGTTCATCTTCTTTACTATGTTCTAACTCAAAGGCTTTTTTAACTTTTTGATCGATGTTTAACCAATCATATCTAGTAAAAACCATATGTTTAAAAATTCTTTCAAGATTATTTTTACCTTTGATAACTTTCTCAGCGAAGATGTTTGCCGGAGTAGTTTGTGTTCTATCTATTTCAGCTTTTCTATCATTTATTATGCCTAACATTGCAGATACCATATAGCATTCAAACATATCACTAAAAATGTATGTATAATCAGTGTCATCGTTATACGAATTTCCAACTCTAAAATAATTAGTTTCAGAGGCTTGTTTATCCGGAGAATATTTTTTTATAATGTTGGCATGTTTACCATATATTCTAATTTGATCATTAAACATTAGATTTCTACCTCCACTATTTTAGTATAACTTTCACTTATTTTTTCAAATCTATATGCTTTACCTATTAATCCATTAACACTTGATATTGCAGTTTTAAAATCCTTTTCCATAACAGCTATAATCACTTGATTGCAATATCTAGTTAATGCTTTACATATATTTGCTATATGAGTTTCATCTAGTGATGAGAATGGTGCATCCATTACTAATGGATATATATTATCAATATCGTCACTTTCTATTCCATCAGTTACTTCTTGTTTTTTATCTCTTATTAATTTAATTAAACCTATAACAAATGCATAATTCACCACTGTACTAAGTCCTGTTGATTGGTCTAATTCTTTTCCACTACTTAATTTAGTATCAACATTATAATTTTCATCAATTGAAATTGTACGATTTCCATGATACATATCCTTAAATATATCATTAACCAATTTGTTTAAATCGGTTTTTGTTTTGCTATACTCATCATTTATGTGTTTCTCAACAAGATGATAAATGGTATCAGCATATTTAATGCAAAGATCGTATAAATCATTTTCCTGATTATCAGCTGCTATTTTTGATAATTGACTTTCATCTCGCTGCAATTCAGATTGATAATTCTTAATTTTAATAACATTTGCCTCTATAATTGACTCTTTTTCTTTAATTTGTCCATCTATTCGATCAACTTTAGTCTGATATATTGCAACATTAGGCTTATCTTTGATTTGTTTCTTAATATCCTTAATTTCTTCTTTTGTATAATTAATATTTTCTATTAACTCAATAAAATCATTAATTGATTCGAGAACATCTGATAATAAAGTGGGAGCCATACTTCTTTCTTCATATTTTAAAAAATCTTCTACATATTTATCATAGTTATGTGGCGCCATGTGCTGTTTTGCATCTATCAAATGCTTATAAGCGTCATTACTATCTTCAATTTTAGCACCACATAAGCAATATCCTCTGTCAATTAATTGATCAATTGCGGCTTCTTCAATGTTGGATAATGAATCATTATTGTTAAATGTAGAGCTTTTAAGTTCTTCAACTAATTTATTATTTCTAAAATTATAATAAAATAATACTTTTAATAATGCGTTATTAGAATTCACACTTCTTTGTATTTGAGAAAAGCGAGTACTTCCGTTAGCTATATTACTTTTTAATTTCATTTGTTTGTCTGTTAATTTAATTTGAAGTTCACTTGTTTCTTTATTTTCTTCAATTATCTTTTTATATTCATTTTGCTGGTCTTTTAAGTTGCTAATTTCATTTTTAATTTTAGTATTTTCTCTAGTTAACTCATCAATTCTGTTTTGAACATCACTAATATTGGATTTTAACAACTCTTCTTTGACCAAATTTGTTGTTGTTTTTTTGTTTTTAAATCTTGATGCAACACCATCACTTTTAAAATATGATTTAAGTGCTTCAATTTTGCCTATTCCTAACATCTTCGAGATTGCTTCTTTTAAATTTTTCTTAGTACTAGCGCTTTCAATAGTATTGTTTTCACCTTCAAAGAAAAAATAATTTTTCAATTCTTCACTTAAAATATCATTTATCTTTTCTTTTACTAGTTTAGAATTAGTAGTGGGAATTGATCCTTTTTCATTGTTATATTCTAATATTGTAGTAGTGGCCCTTGTATCAACACGAACTGTTCCTAATTGATCCCTATAATAAGTTTCTCTAGTAGTAATTGTATATTTAGTATTATCGTGCACCAACTCTACTATAATTTTAGCTTCCTTTTTGTCCCCATATTCTAATTCTTCTAAAACATCATTATTTAATAAAATTTTAGTTCCGAATGTATTTTCTTGATATAAACACCATAGAAATGCTTTAACTAAAGTGGTTTTTCCTGTAGTATTATCACCCAAAAGAACTGTTAATTTTTTATTTTCATCCATTGAAAATAAAATCTCTCCATATTTAAATTGTCTGAAATTAATCATTTTTATGCTCTTTAATATCATTTCTGATCAAGTCCTCCATCTTATTAACTAATTCACCAATAGCTTGACTTCTTGTTAGCTCATTTGCGTTTTGTTTTCTTACTAGTTTATACCCTTCTTGAATTATTTTTCTAATAACTTCTTTATTTATTTCCTTATTCATTTTCATCATACTCCATTTTAATTTTGTTTAATTCAAAAGCATCTTCAATTTTGTTTATAATCTCATTAGATTCAGAAGAATTTATAGCTGAATTTGAAAAATCAATAAGTCTTTCGAACTCACGCTTAATAAGCCCATATACATGTTTTTTTTCGTGATAGGAAATTTCTATTGCTTTATCTAAACTATATGGTAAAGTTATGAAATCATATATTTCAGCATACTGTTTTCCTTCAAATTTACGTAAAACTCTTCCCCTTCTTTGAATATATTCCTTAGGGTTTGTACTACTTGCTAAAATAAAAGCAGTTTTGATTGACGGAACGTTTAATCCTTCATCTAAACATTTAATAGCAACTAATGCTTGAATATCACCATTTGAAAAAGCATCTATAATACTTAATCTCTCATCCGTGTTTTCCTCAGAAGTAAATTCTGTTGCCTTAAAATCATACTTTTCATTTAAATCCGCAACTATTCGTTTAATTTGCTTTAATTCATCGTTTGATGAACTATCTATATTTTCTTTACCATATTTAATAGCGCCACAATATATTAAGATATTTTTAGAGTTTTTATATTTTAAAATTAATTCATACAATTTATTTATTTTATTTTCTGTTTTAGCTATTAGTCGAGATCTTTTAATCAATAACATCTTATATGTCTGATTATCTTCAAAATCAGCATATGAAGCATATTTAGATATTCGTCTTGTAAGATTTATATATTCTTCTAATTCATTTTCAGAAAAAGTGACTAGTATTGGATAATAATAATATTTTGTTAAAAAACCATCAATAATTGCTTGTTCTAACGTATATACAATACATTTTTCTCCAAAAAAATTTAAAATTTTACTGTTACCGATAGAATCACCTTTTCTTTCTATCGTAGCCGACAATGCTAATCTATATTTACATTTATATTCTAACATTTTACTTATACTAGTTGCTCCAAAATTATGTGCTTCATCAGCAATTAAAAGAATTTCATTTAGGTTATCAAGATAAATACTTTTTAAATGTTCAGTCGTAAATGTAGCATTTGTCGTCACTATACATAGAAAGTCCTTGCGTTTCCTCTTAAAATTACCAATTTCTCTTTTCAGTTTTTCAGAATATTTATTATAAGAACCATAGCATTTAAGTGCATCAATATTAAAGTTTTGTAACTCTTTATACCATTGCTCAACTAAATGAGAAAATGGGCAACAAACTATTACTAATAATCGTTTTTTATCTTGATATAATTTAGTTATTGCACCTGCTGCAGTATATGTTTTACCAGTTCCTGTAGCCATATCAAATATTCCTATATAATTATGTTCTTTCCAATTATCTATTGCGTTAATTTGATATTCTCTTAAAATTTCATTTATCTTCAGGTTAGGAATCTTAATTCTTTTCTCACGTTCTTTTTTTTGAATGTATTTCTCGACAAATATTTCATCTAATTTAAATGTTTTATCAGTAACTTTGTAATTTAATATTTTATTCTTTATAACATCTGGAAATGGGATAGAAATAACACCTATTTCAGAATCATTCCATATTGCATCAAATCTATCTTTTTTTAAATTACATCTTGTTAAGTTGTCCTCGTTTCGCCAGGAGCAATAGACATCAAGATTCTCATAATTTAAATTAAATGCGTTATACGTTTCATTAGCTGAGCCAGAAAAACAAATCATATTATCATATTCATCTAGCATTATTCCTGTTTTTTCATGATATAAAGCATGATCATTATTTTCTTTTAGTGCTACAACTTTAATTTCTAAAATATTTTTAGATATCATATATGCTAGTAAGCCATACCTATCTTCTCTATCTTTATAATCAACAAATTCATCGAAGGAATTTACAATTTTATCAGTTACAATTTCCCTAAGAGAATATCCTTTTTTAATAGCTTCATAATCTTTTTCATCTAGTTGAGGCGAAATCAAAAGTTTCATAACGCCACCATTTTTAGAAAAATTTGCTAATCCTTCAGTTAATTGTAGTAATATTGATGAGGAAAAATAGGCTACAGCGCGATAATATTTTTTAGCTATAGATAAACAAGGTATATAAAAGTTATTGACTACATCATCATATAAAGTTCTATATTCAACATAAATTTTTGAGTTAATATCTTTAAATCCCATCTTTACATCCCCTTTAATGCCTCAATTAGCACATCTATTTCGGCTTCAGTATTGAACATTCCAAAACTCACCCTAACAGTTCCATTATGTTCATCTAAATTTAGAAATTCATTTATTAATGGGGCACAATGATAGCCAGTTCTTACACATATATCATAGTCATCTGCTAATATTTCACCAATATCAGAAGCCTTATAATTTTTCAAATTAAATGAAACTATGCCACATGAAATATAATTGTCTGGTAAATATATTTTAACCCCATCAATATGTTTAATTCTTTCTAATAAATATCGAGTTAACGCCTTTTTTTTGCCTTCTATATCTATATTCTCTATAATATCTAAAGATTTATTTAGCGTATATATTGCTATAGAATTACTAGTGCCTGCTTCATAACGACTTGGGCCTTCATTTGGCATATCTAAATTAAGAGAATCGCTACCAGTTCCACCTACTTTTACTGTTTTTAATACTATATTTGCTAAATTGAAATATCCTGCACATCCAAATGTAGCATATAAAGTCTTGTGACCTGCAAATACTACAAAATCTATATTGCTAGTATTGATTTTACATTCTCCTAAACTTTGGGCAGCATCTAAAATATTAATTGTATTAATGTTTTTACCTAAAGAAAATATTTTTTCATAAGGTAACATATAACCTGTTACATTGCTTATATGTGAGATGATGATTGCTTTAGGTTGTTTTATCACGAGTTCATCATAAAATTTATTTTCATCTAATAAAAAAGTTTTATTATCAAAAGGAATTAGATTAATTTTAGCCTTAATATTATGCAATGTTCTAATTACTGCATTATGCTCAAATGGTGAAACAAAAACTACATCACCTTCATTAACTAGACCATAAATAATATTATTTAATGCTTCTGTAGCTGATGATGTAAACACAACATTATCAGGTTTAGTATTTATTAAGCTAGTTAACTTTCTTCTTGTATTTTCAATCATTTTAAAAGTATCATTGGCCTCTTTATAACTACCTCGACCAGCGTTAAAAGCATAATTTTTAGCCGCAAATTCTAATGCTTCATAGACTTCTTTTGGCTTAGGGAATGTTGTAGCAGCGTTATCAAAATAAATCATACTACCTCCTTAATAAGTGCATTAAGAATTTTAATTTTCTCTTCTTTATTTATAGAATCACCATACTCATTTAAAACATCCTCTAGACTACTTAACAACGTTTCAGCAAGCGGACTTAACGAAACATTACTTTCTATAACATCATTGTTATTATTATAATTTTCTAAATATTTAACAAATTCTATTAATGTTTCTTTATACAATTCATCTTTTTGAACATTAAAATTAGTTAGATTAGATTTTGTTATAACTATAGCTAATTGCTTTATGACAATATTATCATCATGATTTGCTTTATTTAACGTTTCATATATTTGATTATATTTGTTAGGCAATACTATGTTGTTCAAGTTATTCATACTTAGCAAATTAATAAACCCATTTTTAATATCGTCAGTAGTCTTAAATGTTTTCTTTGTAAAATCAATTAAATTATTATAATAATTATCAGCTTTTCTAGTCATACTTTGTCTAATATCTAATATTATTTTAGGCAAGTTATTAATATTATTTTTAAATAAAGCCGGCAATTCTTCAAATAACACTGTAAAGCTATTTAAATCATTATTTCTAATCAATTCTTTATATTTAAGCTCTATATCTGATAGCTCTATAAGATTATCTCTTTTAGTTGTTTGTGAAATTATTTGATCAAAACTATAAAAATCATTTCGTAAATATTCAATTAAATTCTTAACCATTTCCGCTAGATTATCACTCTTTTTAATTTCTAAATATGTACATAGCGATCCTATAGCATTGTATGAATCCCTCGTATATTCTAAAAAAGAAAATTCGTACTTATCATCAGTTAATGCTAAATCAATATTAGCTGTGTTTACCGGAATTTCTAAATTCTTGTTAAATAGAACAACAGCTCTATCACTAGTATTAATATTAGCAATCACTTTAGCTATAAATAACGGCATAATGCCTCTTCTCATACCATAAGGTTTGTTTTTTAGATAATTATATATATCATGTACTTTAATTCTATTATTTACTTGATTATTAAAAATATATGCAGTTATCTCAGTAATTATATTTGCATTTATTTCTAATGATTTTTCAAGGCTTTTAAATATTGTCATTTCTGGTGATGTATCACTATAATTATTATTATTAATACCAAGTATAATATCTCCTACGCTATTTCTAGATCGTTTTGATGTTGAAGAAATATTATTTTTATTAACTTGTTCATTAACAAAAATCACTGTTTTATCATATGTTTCACTAAATGAACTATATATATTATCACTTAATGGCCCATCAACTTTTGTGTTACTTATCAATATAGGTTTAGAATATATACATTCTAGATATTTGTTAATATCGCTAGTTAAATCCATATAATATAGTTTTAAAGTTTCTTTTTCGACTTCATTTAGATGTTTATCTTCTAATAAACAATTAATAGATAAAGCTCTTCTTCCTTTTTCAATAATATTATCAGCAATTTCTTTATTTATTAATCTTATAATCAAATTTGAACAATTAAAATTACTCAACTTAGCTGATATATCATCTGAAGTATATTTATTATCGTTAATTAAATTTATTAATACACCATCACCATTATTATAATTTTCTAATGATGAAATATCTTTTAATTCCATAAATTTTGAAGCTCTAAAATAGATCATCGTAAAATATCTAATCATTTCAAATTCATAATTATATCTATTAGAAATAAAATATTTATGTGTATCTACATTAAATAATAATTCTTCTAACTTTGTACTTAGAAATTTATTATTAGCAATTTGTTCTATTTTTGTATTTAGATTTTCATCAATAATCATTGAAAAATCAATGTTATTAGTTATAGAATCTTGTTTAAAATAATTATTAGTAATTAAAATTGCTACAATTTTACTAACCACAACCTCATCTAAATTAAGAGCTAATGAAATATTTTTAATGCTTGCGGGAAATTTATTTTCATCATTAATAATTTTAAAAATTGCTAATGCTTTAATTATTTTTTTATATTCTTCTTCCTTAACAACATTATTTATAGCTTCTACTTTTTGACCTAAAGCTTTATAATTCTCATCATTTTTAATTATATCGGCAAAATAGTCATAAATATAATCAACATTTAATAGGCCTTTACTATTATGATTAACAAAATGTTTAAAAGTTTTTTCACTAGTATCAGTTAAAAATGTAAATAATGTACGTTCATTTTGACCTAAAAGTTCGGAAATATTTACTAATGCATAAACACTTAAAGGATTAAAAGGAAATGCATTTTCAAGAATATCAGTAATATTTTTTTCACTTAAAACACTAGTTTCTAATAATTTTTCCTTAAAATCAGTATTTACCTTTATAAATTTACCAACTAAATCTACATATCCATCTTTTTTATTCAACGCATCACATAAAATTTCATAATTTTCTTCTAGACTACGATTAAACTTAATTGTTTTAAATCTTCCCGCTATTTTAGCAAAAGAATTTATACTTTCTTTCTTCTTACTATATAAAACAAAATCTTTGTGGGTAATACAACATAAATGCATTTGTTCTAATTGACTAGAACTATTACATTTTTCAGCTAAATTTTGTAATTTATTTAACTTAGTATTAAAATCAACATCTTGATTTTCTAAAAATAGGCCAAATTCATCATATATTATGAACAAACCTGAATATCCATATTTCTTTATTTTGTTAGCTACATCAGCATATAATGCAGCTATATCATTTGAAATATATGACATAAAAGATGCACCATGTGAAACATCTTTAAAAATCTTTCTAAATGTTTGTAATGCATTTGCTTTATATTCTTTTAACTCTTTTTCTAAGTTCTGAATAGTTGTATTATATTCTTTAAAATATAAATCTAAATTAAAATCACTTTTAGAATTTTCTTTTTTCCATTTTTTGATAATATTGACTGCTTCATCAAATGTAGAATCTGGCATCAACTTATCTAATTTAGCATCCTTTAAAGAGTTAAATAACGAAATCATAAATGAATTATTAAAATCATCAGTAGAATTATTATTAATAATTATTGGCAACAATGATAAGTTTTCTGAATCTATCTTTATTAGCATATTTGCCAAATAAGAATTTATTTTTTTTATCTTATCTACCACTATATTAAATAATGCTTTATTTTCTCTTTTGCCAAGTAAATAAGTTATCATCAGCATTAGATATGATTTACCTTTACCATAGGGACCTACAAGTAATGTTGAACGTAGATTTTTATTGTTTAAAGCTGATGAAATATAATATTCTAACACGTCACATAAATCGGATGTAGGAATATATTCTTTAATTTTTTCTTCATTCTTTAAATCATATTCCAAATTAACAGAGGATTTAAATTTTTTGTTTACATCAATATATCTACTATACATATAAACCCTCCTAGTCATATACTTCATTAACGTTAATTGGTTTAACTAAAATTAGAGTGTTTAACCCAGCTGTCCTTACTAAATTTATCATTTTTTTATTTCTTAATTCATCTAAATATGAAAATATACTAGAACGTGTTAAATTAAAAATTAGTATTGGACTATATTTAGAATTTAAAAAATCATCTAGATTAAACTCTTTTTGATAATTTTCTTGTAAATTATTTTCTTTTGCTAAAGCTTCTGAATAGCGTGATAAAACAAACAAAATTACATTACTATTTAAAGAATCATATAACGGATGTTCTTTTACAAATTGTTTATTTTTTTCATTCATTAAACCAAGTCTTGAAAGTGGTGAATTCATATTATTTTCCGGATCATCTATATAAGTTTTTACATATGTTTTAAATAAAACTAAAACATCGTTTTCAATTGATGATTTATTTATATTTTCATAACTTGAAATATAATAATCATATAAATAATTAGTATAACTATCTTTTTGAAAAGCTTGTTGTGATGAATGAAAAGTTTGATAAAAAACAGGGTTTTCAATTTCATTCATAACTAAATTATAATGAATTAACCACCATGATATATGGTTTTCTAAATATCTATCTTTTTCAAGTAACACCTTACCAAAATCAGTTAAACTTGCTCCTTTTTGATTACTAAATGTGCAAATTTGCGAAACATTAATCCAAAATTTTAAGGCTTTTACCATATTTGAACCAATACCAAATATAATAGTACCTTCATTATTTAAAAAACATCTATTATTATCATTAACTTTATTTATTGCTTTTTCTAACCAACCTTCTCTTATAGAAAATGTTTCATTTCTTTTAAATTTAGGAGCATTTTTATTATTCATAAGATCATTCCTTTTTTGTCTTTAATACTTTATTTAAATAGCACCCATTAGGAAAATGAGTTACACACTCTAAACAACCAACGCATTTATTTTCATCAATTTTATAACATATTGTATCTTGTGATACATTTCCCTTTTCTTTGTTAAAAACTGTGAGGGCACCATGTGTACAAACTGCTTCACAATATGTGCAGCCTAAACAGGTTTGAAATTTATTTATTTGATTTTTAATATTTGATTCAGCAGTTTTTATATTTGTAAAATAATCAACATTTAAAATGGATATTTTAACTTCATCTTTATTTAATCTGCCTTGTATTTTAAGTAAAGGTTGATTATTATATCTATCGAGAATATAAACCTCATTTAGCAATTTGTTTCCAATATCAAAATTGAGTTTGCCAAAAGGCTTAAAAAATGTATAAAAATCACTATTTAAAGGCTTAGTTAAGCTAAAATTTATTGTATTTTCTTCTAAGGCACAAGGTTTAAATGTAACTATAGACTTTTTACTAATTTCAAGTCCATTCCCACCTTGTCTTTTTTTCCATTGACCAGTATTTACATATTCTATATAATCTGGTTTACCAATGCTTTTAGCAAATTTATATAAAATGTTTCTAAAAGTTTTAAACTCATTACTCATATAGATAGCTGATAAAAATTCTGACCAACTACTATTGTTAGGACAACACCAACAGCCAACTCTCGAAAAACCAAGTCTATATGCATCATTAAAATCTATATTATTAGTCAATATATATAACCAAACGTCAAAATCTAACCAATCAATTATTGGATTCACAGATTTTTGTTTCTTAATTTTTGATTCATTTGAATCTCTATCATATTTACTTCTAGCTGCTGACTCAATTCTTCTTAATCCTTGGAAAGCTAAAACTTGTTTAGAATTTTTAAATGTTGATTCAATTTTTTTAGTTATAGCACCTGTCTTAAATACTGTGCAGCACCAACGAAGCATTCTTGCTGGTGGTCCTATAACTTCACATAAATTATTAAAATCTTGATCTTTATTTTTAGCTACTAAAATAGGAATATTACGATGTTCCTCTTTAAACCTTTTCAAATAAACTAGAGATGATGGGTATTCTAATGTAGTATCACCATAAATGTGGATAACATTTTTAGATAATGCATTTAAGACTAAATGACTGACAACTGTACTATCTTTCCCACCTGAAAAAGAAACAAACATTTCAGCTTCTGTATATCCTTGGGCCTTATTTTTTATATATTCTAAAGCTTCTAATGTGATATAGTTTAATCTTTTCTTATTACAGTTTATAAAATCCTTAATAGTTTTAGATTCAAAAAATGTATCAATATATTTTCTATTCATTTCGCTAAATTCTGCAATTTTTTTAGAAACAAGATCCGGATCATTTTTTTCACGTAATCCTTTATAAGATATTAGGGTCTTTTTCCCATCAATCAAATATCTATTGCTACCTAAATTCCATATACTTGAATTTGCATATTTAAAAGGTGAATCTAGTAATACTTCAAGTAATAATCTTTCTTCAGGGAATACCGGACGCAAATCACTTCCAACTTCAATACACTCATTATCACAGCATGGACATTTTGCAAAGAAAGTTGGTGCCTGACATTTATCACACCAATATATCTTACTCTCTAAAATTCTAGTTTTCTTATGACAAATAGGACAAACACTCGTTTCGCATTCAATATTACAATTATCACATGTATACTTAACCATTATTAAAAGCCTTAAATTTTATTATTAGTGAAAACATAATTTTTGCCCCTTCGTCATAGGCCACAAGATTGACTAGGAATAGTACGCCTAATACAATAATAGGTGGCCTTGTTTAATTTAATACATCAATTATTATACCAAATTTGTATACATAAGTCGAATGCAAATACTTAAAAAAACAGATAAATTATTTTTTAAGTCAAAAAGTGAGCTAAATTAACCACCTATTATTGTAAAAGGTGGCCATATTTACTTGATTTGTGAAAAATAAATATTATTTTATATAAAAATCTCATTTTTTTGACTATATAATATATGAGGTAAATTTAAAATGATACTTAAACTATGGTTAAATGAATGGCTTAATAAATACATGAAGCCTTCAATTAAATTAAAAACATTTATTAAATATGATTATATTATAAATAAACATATTATTCCTATTTTAGGTGAATATGATATAGATGAACTTACACCATCTATCCTACAAGAATTTTTCTATAATAAAATTGAAAAAGGAAATTTAACTACCAGCAAAAGTCTAAGTATAAATACCGTTCTTGGTATATATTCAATCTTAAAAATAGCTACTACTGATGCAATTCGAATAGGTATTACAGTAAATAATTCAATAAGAAAAGTTAAATTACCTAGTAAAAAAGAAAAAGAAATAGAGGTCTTCAATCTAGACGAACAAAAAAAGATAGTTAATTATTGTCTTAAAAGTAACAAAAACAACTATCTTGGCATTTTAATTTGTTTATTTACAGGAATCCGCTTAGGTGAACTTTTAGCACTTGAATGGTCTGATATAGATTTTATAAATTACACGCTTAAAATATCTAAAACTGCTTTTACAATTACTAAATACGGAAAAGATTTAGCATATATTAATAGTCCAAAAACTAATACTTCTAAACGTATAATTCCTATTCCAATTAAATTAATTAGCTTATTAATAAATTCACGTAAAATAAGTAATAGTTTATATGTTATTTCAACTAAAGATGGTAGTATAGTTGAAAATCGTTCCTATCAAAGAACTTTTAAAAGTATATTAAAAAAATGTAATATTAAGCCTCGTAACTTTCACACTCTAAGGCATACATTTGCAACTAGAGCATTAGAATGTGGGATGGACGTTAAAACATTAGCAGAAATTTTAGGTCACAAGTCTGCTATAACGACTTTAAATCGTTATTCACACTCTTTATTAAATTATAAAATTGATATGATGAACAAAACTAGTGAACTGCTTTTCTAATTTTTTTGTAAAATTATATTCAACCACTTTTCATCTTCCCTATCTTTTCGTACATCATAACTAATTTTATATTCAATAATGTTAAAAAGCTTGGTATCAATATATTTTTCCATTTCTAGTTCGTTTAAATATGTAAAATATCTCCCATTTCTTTCACCATAAAAATCCCCATATTTAAATGACGCATATAATATACCTTTTCCCTTTAACGCTTTATAACACTTATTAAAGGCAAGCTTTAAAACATTTGGCTTGATATGAAGCAAAGATGCACATGCCCAAATTCCATCGAACATATTAATAAAATTCATATCTTCTACTTTCATTTCATAAATATTATTAAGTCCAAGTTTTTTAGCATGTTCACAAAATATTTTATTAGGATCAATACCATAAACCTCATAGCCTAATGATTTAAAATATAGTATATCTCTTGCACTACCAAAACCTAAATCTAATAATGTGGTAGCTTTTTTAGATAAATATCTTAAAAACAAATTATATTGTTCTTGCATATCACATTCAATGGTACTTTCTATAAATAATTTTGCATTTTTAGTGTAATATAAATTGTTTATATCCATCACCTAAGCCTCCATATTTTTCATAATATTCTTCTAAATACTTTAATTCTTTAACAATTATTTCATTTATTAGTTCTTTAGTTAATTTAGACCATAAAATAGAATTAAATGATATGATATTAAGATCACTTTTTTTAACCTGATTATGTTTTGATTCTTCCTTATCTGATAAATATAAATACATAAATCTTTTACGTTCATATTTTTCGAAAGGATTATCTAACATATTTGTCTTAATTTTACTGAAGTTATTTAAATATTCTTTATCATAAATACAATTTGGTCGTTCAACCGGTAAATTTTGATTTAGCCTATTTAAATAAAATTTACGATATTCATTAGTTAAATCATTTAAATTAATATCTCCTTCATTATTTGCTAGTTTAAAAGCAGATAAGATAAATATTAATTTAAAAGAAAATGTTAAATCATTTTTATCGATAAAATCAATAAAATCTTGTAATATAGTTTCATCATTATGTATTGTTAATCCCTTGTCTTGCCTTATTCTAATAATGTCATCATTATTAAAATATGGTTCTAATCTATTACCAATTGGTAAATATAAACTAGCATATTTTTTAGACTTATTCCAGCTAGATAATGTTTTAGTGTCTATATAAAGTTCTCTTGCTGCCTGTTCTAAAGATAAATAATTCCCATATTTTTCTTCAAATGTAAATATATCAACTTCTTCCATTTTGATTTCTTTTTCACTTAAGCCAACTATTTCTAAATAATCTTTATTACTTAAGAGACCACCAAAAGGAACATAATTAGATATTTGCATTAATGAATGGAATGACCATGGTGTTAATTTAGCAGCATAATTATCAACTACATCAATTAAATATAAACATTTTTTATTTTCATAATGTCTTAAACCTCTGCCGATTTGTTGTAAATATAGCACTTTAGATAAAGTTGGACGTGCCATAACTATTATTTCTGTTTGTGGAGAATCCCAACCTTCACTTATTAATTGACAAGAACACAAGAACTGAATTTTTTTAAATGTATATTCAGAAAAATATTCATCATTTTTACTATTACCACCATAAACAGCTCTAGCTGTTAAACCTACTTCATTTAATAGTTTTGCCATTTTAGAGCAATGTTGTTTATTTACGCAAAAAACAATTCCTTGTTTAAACGGCTTATTTTTGCAATAAAAATATTTCTTTAGTGTATTTGCTATTAAGATATTTCGTGAATCAACAACAACCGTATTTTCTAAATCAGCATAATTGTAATCTTTACCATTATACCTAATGTGTTCTAAATTAATATCACTTTTTAGCCTAAAACAACTAATATCGGTAACAACCCCTTTTTTGATAGCTTCTTTTAATGACATATCTACTTCATAATGTCCAAATACATCATCTAATTTTTCTTTTGGAGTAGCTGTAAGTCCAATTAAATATTTTGGATTAAAATATTGAATTGTTTTTCTTAAATTGGCTGCTAAAGCATGATGTGCTTCGTCAACAATTATATAATCATAATATGTCCTTTTTTTATTTAATCTAGTTGCAAAAATATAATTATAACATGAAATATCTATATTATACTTTAAATATTCAAGTTCTTTAATCCTCTTAAACCAATCAGTTTTTATTTTTATACTTGGCACCATAATTAAAACATTACGAACTGATTTTTTTATATATTCTTTTTTTAGATCTTCTAGACAAATTTGTGATTTACCAGTACCAGTTGGAATAACAATTAAAGCTGTAGTTTTGCCATTTTTTCTATCTTCATCAAGCCTATTTAATATGTTTTCTTGATGTTCATACAAGCATATTTTTCTTTCACTTTTAAAATAGTTTTTAGGAATCAATTCTTCTTTATTCGTAATATATTTTTTTAAATTATCAACAACTTGATCTTTAAATTTTAATGTGTTACTCGCAAATCTGTAAACTTTTATGCCAAATAAAACCAAAGTGTTTTGTCTTTCTAGTTGTACCTCGTATCTTTCTTTACCTACTATTAAGGGATCGTGAAATTCAATTCCATTAGCTTCAAAACTATAGTTATGCGTTTTAGTTTCAACATAAAAATCCAAAGATGCAGTTTTATTATTGCCTATTGAAATTTGAACTTCTTTTTGTAAACAATCTAAGATATCCTTACCAAATGTATCAATAAAAGCATCTTCTAATAATTTTTCAGCAGGTGTATTATCAAAATGACTTTTATCTAGGTGACCGCCATTATCAGTTAGCTCTATTTCTTCTACTGAACATTTAATTAAATCTAATATTTTTTTGTATGTGTTTTCATCATCGTTAAGATTATTAAATCTTAAAACCCGATCGTATTGATACATATAACGGTTTTGCATTTCACAATATGTCGAATACAAAAAATGTTCATTACTTTTATCAAAATTATCGTCAATAATTATAATATCATTATTATATTCATAGACATATGATGAAAATCTATGATTAAATTTATATATTTCAATAAGCTTAAATCCTCTATTTTCAAAATAACAATAGTTCATCTTAATCACCTTTAATTATATACATTATACAACAATTAAGTGATTAACAAAATATAATTTTGGATATATAACATATCCAATATTTAATTTATTAAAAAAGGACCTAAGTCCTTATTTCATATATTAATGTTACAAAATCATTTACAGTTATATCATTAGGTTCAAAGTCTAATTGTTTATTTTGCATCATTAATGGTCTTATATCATTGGTACTAGGTCTAGTTACTAAATTTAAATTACTATTATTATCATAATTTATACTAATAATATCACCTAATATTATACCTACTGCCTTAGCTAATATTTTAGCTTTGTTTTTTGCGTCTTTTACAGCTTCATTTACTAGTTTTGCCTTAAGTCTATTTTCTGCTTTAAGACTATATTCAATATTAATTTGCGGATTAAGTTTAGTTTTAGCAACTTCATTTAATATATTAGTTAATAATTTATGATTTTTATTGAAACTGATATTTATAGTTTCAGTATATTTATAACCAACTAATTTATTTATATATTTACCATCATTATCTTTAATTTGTTCATAATTAGGTTCAATTATAAAGTTTTTAGTTTTAACATCAGTTCTTATAAAACCTAAATTAACTAATATATCTTTTAATAAATTTGTATCATTATCTACTTCAGCTATTAATTCTTCATAATTTGTTTTAGTTTTTGCTAAAGTAAATTTTATGCTTGTTAAATCAGGTTTAATACTTAAACTTGCTTTCCCTATTACTTTTAGTGTTTTGTCCAAAATATCCTCTCCTTATCTTTTTATAAAATTGAATTAATATTTTTTTAAATTCATTAGGTAAAAAATTATTATAAATATTTTTAGATATAAAATCTTGATTTACATCATAATAAGCACTAGCTATAGCTCCACCTATGCTAGCTATAGTGTCACTATCCCCACCTATAGAAATAGCTGTTCTAATTGTATCTAGAAAACTATTACTAATTAAAAAACAATATATAGCTTGAGGAATAGAATTCATACATGATGAATCAAAGCTATAGTTTTTAACTAAGTCTAAATAATTAAAATTAAGCTCATAATACTTAGATGCAAATTCTTTAATAAATGCCTTAGTATAGCCACATTTAGCATAATAAATACACATAGCAACAACTAAAGCGCCTTTTATTCCTTCTTCATGATTGTGGGTAATCTTAGTGATTTTCATTGTTAAATCTTTAACTTCAGCTTCACTCTTAGCGTAAAACGCAACCGGAGAAATCCGCATAGCACTACCATTACCATAACTATTATAAGGCTTAGGTTTTTTATTATGTAACCATTTATCAAATAAATTACCATAAGCTACATTATATTTATTACCATAATATTTAATTCTTTCGATTATTTTACCTTCTGTTAATGATTCAGTTAATAATATATCACATACAGCAATAGTTAAAACAGTATCGTCAGTATAATGGTATCCTAACTTTTGGTCTTCTTTCTTTTGGGGAATTAAAAAATCCTTGCCTTTGTAATTATTAAATTCAAATCGTGAACCACATATATCACCAACTATAGCTCCTAAAATATTTAAAAATTTCATTTATTCACCTAGATTCTTAATATCATTAATAAATTTATTAATTTCCATTAACATATTTAATCTTTCTTCTTGGTCATATTTATTATGACTAGATTTTTCATATACTAAATATTTAATGTTATTCATTAAATATTTATCTATTTTATAGCTGACCATTTCATCTGCTTTAGAATTGATAATTAAAATAGGTGTAGATATTTTTTTAATATATTTTTTAGCTAAATGACTTAATTTAAATAATTCAATATAGCGAAGTGGCCATTTATAATAAGAAAAGATATTTTTAGTTGGCTTTAGTGCATAATATGTGCTATATTCTAATAATTTTACATTGTTTTTACTATATAAATTTAAACCAACTAGGCATGATCTAATCATAGCTTTTATTTTTGGCCTAATTTTTAATGGTAAGGCTAAACAAATAAGTTTTTTTATAATATTAGGATTATTATAAATGAAATCAATTAACAACAATCCACCCATAGAATGACCTATAGCATATATTTCATTACCTTCATTATGGAATTTATATATTAAATCTACTAATGCTTTACGCCAATCTTTTAAACCATGTTTACCAAAATTTAATGCTGTACTATCATGACCTGGTAAAGTTATAACCTGACATTTGATATCTTTAAAATATTTTATTATATCATTAAATTGCTTAGTTGATTCTACTATTCCGTGAACACAAATTAAGACTTTATTCATTTTTTTCACCATGTTATTTTAACATGCTAAAAAATAAAAGTAAAATAATGCTTTAAAAAAACAGCTGAAATGTTCAGCTGTTTTGCTTATTCGTTTTCTTCTTCTAAGCCTTGAGCTTGTTCTTTTTGTTCATTAACGAACTCTTTAGCGCCTTCAATCATTTTCTTAGTAGTTTTAACATTTGATTTAACAGGCTCATTAATAACAATTTGTGGGAATGGAATATTAACATTATGTTTATCAAACAATAATTTAAATTCTCTATTTAAATCCCGTTGAACTTGATAAATATCTTCTTCCTTACATGTAGCTACTAAAAGTAAATCTACACTTGAAGCATTTAAAGCTTCAACACCTTTATGGTAAGGACCTTCTATAATTGAAGGAATATTAGCCTTAATAGTTTCTAAATTATCTCTAATTAAAACTTCAACTCTTGGTAATGATTCACTATATTCAATTCCGATCACACATTTAGCTAGTGATACATCTTTAGTTTGGTTAACAATAGTAGTAATTTCACTGTTGTTAACAATATTAACATTACCTGATGCATCAACTAATTTAGTTGTTCTAATTCCAATTTGAGAAACTGTACCACGCCAACCATTTACAATGACGATATCTCCAATTTGAAATTCACCTTCAAATACCATGAATATACCAGCTACTATATTTGCAACTAAGCTTTGAGCACCAAGACCAACAACTAAGGTTAAAATACCAGCGCTTGCAAGTAATGTTGCTGTATCAACACCCCAAGCATTAAGTACTACGAAAACACATACAATAGCTATTACCCAACGAACAATGCTTTCTAATAGTTTTACTATTGTTAAGCTACGATTGTTTTTAGCAAAACCTACTCGCATTATCAAGCGAAGTAAAAATGATAAAACCATTCCAATTATAATTATTTGGACTGTTCTAATTACTGCTGGTATTTTTTGATAAATTAGATCTACAAAGTTGTTTTGTGAAACACTTTTATTGAATATTGATTCTTCACCAAAAATTTTATATTTTCAAACATTTCCTTCTTTATAAAATTGAATTACATTATTGTTATTTGATTTAAATGTAAGACCATCAGTTAAATATTGTCCGCTAATTAAATCGGTAGCATTACCTATTTGACCAGCATTATAAGAAATGTTAGAGTTTTTAATACTTACATTTTGATTCACTTTATTAACTTTAAATTGTCCAGCTAATACATTATTAAAAGTATAATTTGAAGTAGCTGTAGATGTTACATATACTTTAACATTACCATTTGCATCTGGTTCTGATAATGTATAAGTAAATTCATTATTATTAAATTTATAACCATTATAAGTTAATGAAAAATTATTTGGTAATTTTAAATTATTTTTATTAGCACCATATGTTAATGATTGTGTATAATTGCCTAAATTAGTACTAATACCACTATTTATATTAGTTTTATTAATTGTTATGGTTTTAGTAATAGTAGCACTATTATAGTTATTACTTCCAACTGCAGTAATAGTTAAAGTTATTGTACCTGCCTTAGTTGGTATTAAAGTATTACCACTAATAGTTGCACTACCAGTTCCAGCATTAACACTATATGTAATATTACCAGATTGATTACCTGCCGTGCTTGAAGTAGATAGTGTTAAATTAGAACCAAAATTAACAGACGTATTGCCTTTATATGTTAATGTTTGATTTGCTTTATTAATTTTCCAAGTAAAAGTTTTGGCAGCTTTACTACCAGTACTATCCCAAGTATATTTCATTCTTGGCTCTAAAGTTATAGAATAACTACCTGCATCAGTAGCACTTTGCGTTCCACCAACTACTTTAACATATTCTGATAAATTAGCTATAGCATTTTTAACATTACCATCATAGGTAAAATTTTGTAATTGTTCATTTACATATTGATTTAATGTTTTACCACCAACACTATTATTAGCAGCAACAACTGTAAAACGACAAATATAAAGAAAATTACCATCTAAATCTGGATGAAGTGTATCATTTTCATCAACTTTTTTATTAGCTGTATGCATAGTTGAATTATCACGAGCTGTAAGTGCATAAGTCCCAGGTTTTGAAGGAATAACTAAGTCTGATTCCTTTCCCGTATATGTAGAAGGTACTTGATAACCTTGACCAGCTTCATCAGTAATTCTAAGTAGCATAAATTTATTAAATCTTGGAGGTGTTATTTAACTCTCATCAAACAATGTACAAACAATTTTAACTTTATCACCAGCATATAAAGGATTATCTAAAGTTGTAATAGCCGCATGCCCTCTATCTGTATACTTATAACTATTACCTTCATCCGGGAAAAAATAATTATTTCCAAAGCTTTCTACAGTATAAGAATCACCATAGACCATACGTTTGACCACTAATAAATTGATTTTCACTATTTTTTAAATAAATAGCGTAAGAAGCCATCTCAGGACCTGTTGGATATGTCTCAACTTCATCATCATAATTAGTTGAAGATAAAGCTGATGTAGCTTCTTCTACTATGTCTTCACTCTTAGCTTCTACTTTATTATTAGTATTAAATAATATTAATGAAATAGAAGTAATAACTAATAGTGCAAATAATAATTTAATTGTTCTTTTCATAAATAACCTCCTAATTAGTATAGCTTAATATAGCTTCTAATATTTTACCTATTATTTTTTTAGCATTTTCAGCAATTTCCTTATTAGAAACATCATGAACTTTAGCCATAGAAATAGCACTTTCAATAATGATAGACCATATAAAGGCAAATACGCCTTCACTAGTATTTCTTTCTAGATTCCCCATTAATCTACCAAATACACTAGAAAAGAAAATATATGATGCATTATCTGTAGTCCATATTTCTTTTGTAATGTAATGGGAATGAATATAAGAATCATAGAATGCTCGTTTATTAGGGTTATCACGCCAATAACCATAATAAAGTAGCCATGTTTCAAGACAAATATTAGCTTTATCGTCATCTAAGACTAAGCCCTTAGACATAAAATAATTCTTAAATATTGCATCTATTTCTTTATGAATATTTAAGAAGGCTTGTTTATATATGTCTTGTTTGTTTTTATAATGATAATATATCATTGCTTCAGAAGCTTTTATTTCTTCAGCTATACGTTTAGTAGTAATGTTTTCTAAACCTAATTTAGCTGAAATGCTATAAACAGCTTCTAAAGTTTCTTCTTTTACTTCTCTTCTTGCCATTTTTACCCTCCTTGAGTAAACACTACTAAATTATAGTTGTTACAACTAATAAAGTTAATTAAAATTACTATGTAAACGCTATATTTTTAGGTTAAAATTAATGTTTTTTAGTATACGAAAAAAGGAAGTGATTTTTTAATTTTCACTTCCATTTTTTTCATTTATCTAGCTTCTGTAATTAGGCCCACAAATGTGCCTTTTATTTCATATTCTAAAGTCTCTGCTGGAATAAATATACTATCGCCTTTACGATAATTTATCTTTCCACCAGCAAATATGACTTCACCTTGACCATCATAACAAAGTAAATGACTAAAACTAGCTTTTGAGGCTTCTAATTTGGCTGAGTTTGTAACATCTAACCTTGTTACATCGAAATATTTAGAAGTCACAACATGTTGTTTAGTGTAACCATCACATTTTATTTTAGGTCCTTGTTCTATGAAAGGATTTACTAATTTGTGGTAATTTAATACATCTAAAGCCTTTTTTATTTGGAATCCACGGTGTCCTGGTTTTTCACCAAAATTCCAAATATTATAAGTTGTATTAGAATTCTGTTGAATTTCAATGCAGAAAGTACCAGCAGCTAAAGCATGAATTGTACCAGCAGGAACTAATATAGCATCACCAGGGTGAACTTTTACCTTATTAACTAGGTCTAACACTTCGCCAGCAACGAGTTTGTTTAAAAATTCTTCTTCGGTGACATCTTTATTAAATCCTACATATATATGGGCATTATCATCTGCTTCAAAGAAATAATACATTTCCATTTTTCCAGGTTCATGTTCAACTCTAAATGCATATTCATCATCAGGATGAACTTGAATAAATAGATTTTTTTTATTATCTAAGAATTTTATTAATAATGGAAAACGGTCATATTTTTCAGAATATGTACCAAGTATTTCTTTACCATTTTTAGCAACATAATCTCCTAATTTTATTCCTTTATCAGGACCGCTATCAATTAGGGATTGGCCAAATTCATGGGCAGATAATTCCCAACTTTGAGCTATAGTTTCTGAATCTAATTCTTTATTAAATTCTTCTTTTAATTTTGTACCACCTAAGGGCCAATAGGGTAGGCCCATTAAAGCGGCTTTTAATTTTACAGGTTCCATTAAAATAATTGCTTCTTTCCTAAGACAAATACTTTATCATATAACAAAGGTGAATGTCTTAATTTTGTTACTAGTTTAGCAAAATGCATTGCTGCAATTTCACCTGCGGCTAATAGTTGAGATTTTGTCTTAAATAAGCCAAATATCTTACCATCAATTATTTTTTGATTAGAATATAATTCGGGATTTACTAATTCAAGATAATGGAATAATTCGTGAGCAGTAACTGTATTTTTTAATGAATCTATATCAACTAAGTCACAAATATTATATTGATTAGCTAAATCTTTAACAAAGTCTATTGTTTCAATATTTAAAGTTATAGTTTGATTTTTTTCAGTAAAGAGACCTAAATAAGCATAATATTTAGTTGGTTTCTCTTTTACATAAACAATGGGAACGTTTAGTTTAATAGCGTATTTTATTGGTGTTAGTTCACCATAGTCTTTGACTAATTTTTCATAACACTCTATTGCCTCTGCCATTGAGTTTTTAACTATTTCTTCTTTTTTAGCTTTATCTAATTTATGAGCTGATATATCTCTATCTAATTTTTCCATATAAATATCAAAATCAGATTTTTTGCTTAATGCAATTAATGTCTCACGAATATTTTCCATAAATTACCTCTTTTTAGTACATACCATTTTTCGCAGCTACAATACCGATTTCTGCAGCTTCATCTAAATCAATTAATTCTGTTTTTGCAAGACCGATAACTTGTTCTACTGTGCTTAAACCTGAATAGTCAATTACACGTCCACCGACGATAACATACATATCAGGATTAATTCTAACTTCGCTAGAATAGTTACTTGTATCATGCCATAATTTCTTTAGAACATCTTCAATATCGCCAAATGGAGTTTTTACAACTTTACCATCAGCACGTTGAACTTTAACGAAGCCTTTATTATCGATAATACGAACGTTATCATGGGTTTTATTCTTACCTGTAACAACAAATGTATTGCCGTTTGAGTATGCAACTTTAATATCAGTTGTATCTGCAGCAAATGTTTCTTTAGAAATTTCTAATGCTTCTGCATCATCAACTTTCTTAGATAAGTCTGTTGTTTTAACTTCTGTAGAACCCATTGCGATTGCTGTAACTTTTTGAGTAGTTTCATCAATTTCTAGAAATACTTCTACAGTGTCAGGTACCGCACCACTACGAACTGCTCTATCTTTTGCTTCACGTTTAATCTTAGCTATATCTTCAACAGTTGGGTTTGGAATAGTTCTTTCAACCATTTCACGAACCATCGCTAAAGCAACACCAATTGATGAAATAACTTCAGCATTTTCAGGAATTTGATATTTGAACTTCATCATATTACCTGTATAAGCAAGTAATACACCAGCACCACCACCGGCACCAACTAAGACGATTTGATCACGTTCAACTTTATATTTAGCAATTAATTCTTCAATAACAGGAATAATCTTATTTCCTGATGTTGTTAAAATTTGGTTTGCTGTTTCTTCAACAGTTTTACCAATATAGTCAGCTAACAATTTAACTGCTTTATAACTTGCTTCATAACTACCTTTAGCAAAATCATCATCAGCTAATAATTTTAAAGCATTTGCAGCACAAGTGTTAGTAATAGTAATACATTTACCGCTCTTACATCTAATAGCCACATAATCAAATGGATCATTTGGTTTAGGTTGAACGAAGTATAATTCTGCACCATCTAATTCTTTTGGATCAGTAAATGCTGCATATTCCAAATCAGCAATGTGAGCAGAACGTGGGCCTACGTCAACGATACCATCTTTATTAGCTCTTACCATTGAACCACCGGCAACACCAAGTACACGAACATCAAGTGAGTTAACATATGTACGGTGACCACCTAAGATTGTATAGTCAACGGCAGGACGACCATTTTTAATAACACCAATATTTGTTGTTGTACCACCAACTTCAAAATAGATACCATTTGAAGCACGTAGATACATTAAAGCACCGATAACTGAAGCAGCAGGTCCTGATAACATTGTTAAAATAGGACGTTTCTTCATTTCAGTAACTTCCATAACACCACCATCACCACGCATGATCATTAGTGGAACAGTGATACCAGCTTGACGAACACTTTGTTCAGTACTATTAGCTGTTTCTAGCATTTTTGGAAGAATACTAGCATTAATTACTGCTGTTTGAGTTCTAATAGCTAAACCATAAAGTTTAGTGATTTCAGAAGCTGCAGTGCTTAAGATACCTCTTCTTTGACAAATATCAGAGATAACTTTTTCTTCTGTCATATCATCAACACCAAAAGCTTTTGATGCGACGATAACTTGAGCGCCTTGTTTAATTAAATCATCAATTACTTCTTCAGCTTTCTTTTCGCTGAACTCTTTTAATTTGATATAGGCGCTAATAACTTCAATTTTTTTACCATTACCTAAATCAATGCTTTGGATAGTAGTTTGTTTTTTAACTAACCAACCACCTAGACCGCCACCGCCTAAGCCGATTACACCAACTTTAGCAACGTCACCTTCAATTAAAGCGTTTGTAGCTTGAGTTGTTGAATGTGCTACGAATACAACTTCTTCAGGTTTAATATTGTTATCAGCCACACATTTTTGGAAGGCTTTAACTACACCGGCAGCAACACCTTGTTTGTCGTCATGTGTAGTTTTACAAGAGCCTTTACCAACTATTTGATTAGTAGCGTTATCAATGGCAACAGCTTTAGTATGTGTACCACCAACGTCGATACCAATTCTTATATTTCTCATTTTTACACTCCTTTTGAGTTTAAAGTTTTATTATTTCTTTTTTATTACATTAAGATTAAGTATGCTAATAAAATGTTAATTGCACAACATACCCAGCCCCATGGAAGGTCTGTTTTAATGTATGTGTTAGGTTCATATTTAGCATATGATAATGCCCACATACCCCAAGATTGAGTAGGACAAGAATCAGCTGTAATTGCAACTGGTTGAACATAGAATAATACTAATAATAATGGACTAGTTGCAGGAATAACTGCAGATAATACTGAAGCTAAAGCAATACCAGAACCCCAAATCATGAATGGTCCACGGAATAATGCTAAAGGTGCTAATACGATTGCAGCTACAACAACGATCCATGCTTTATCATTTACCCAATCTAAAGCTCCACCTAATGCAGATTGGAAAATAGGTGCTGCTAAGTTAGAAGCTGCAGTTGAGAACATGTTCATTACTAATAACATACCAATTAATAATGCAACGTCAGAAATACCATTAAATAAGGTCTTTTGAGTAGATTCAAGAGCTTTCTTATAAGTTTTTAAATTACCTGTTAGTAATAAACCAAAGAAAATAGCTACAACGAATAATAAAATTGGTGCGAATGTTGTTAATTTTAATTCTGGCGCAAATAAGTTAATTAATGCAATGATTAATGCGAATACGATAGGAATGAAAGGAACAATGAATGACCAATTAGAAACTTCTTGTGTTTCACCATCATCTTCCATAGCCCAAGCTTTAACTTTACCTTTTGCCATCCAATAGTTGAATAAAATGAAACCAACCATAATAACAACATGTACTAAGAAAGCTAACCAAGAGAATAATAAGAAATCATTTTCGAAGCCTTCAACACCCCATAATACTTCAAATAAGCCATGGCCGCTAAATTGAGTGTAATAACCACTATTTACATACATACCAGCAGCAACACTGAATAGGAATGAACCAACAGCTATTTTCTTGCTAACACCAATAGATAATAAGATAGGAAGAATAATAGCACCGATAGCCATAACACTACCAGGACCGAATACTGATGTGAAGATTAATGCAGAAACGATTGATACAGCTAAAACTGTAATTAATTGTTTGTTACCAGATAATTCAACAACTTTTCTAATTAAAGCTTTTGCGATACCTGTATCAACAATAACACGACCAAACCAGCTAGCGAAAATAATAATTGTTGTAGTTTGACCATAACCAATAGGGCCATCACTATATACTTTATTTAAAGTACCAACAATTAAATTCCAAACATCTCTTCCGCCTTCAATTGTGCCGCTAGCACCAGCGTTCCATAATACATAAACGATACCAATTAGTACCCAGAATGTAGTAGTGATGATTAAACCTATAATTAGGTTACCACCCTTCATACAATAATAAACGAATGCAATTAATGCAAGTAATAATAAGATTGAAGCTATTATTGAAAATACTTCAAGACCAGTCATTAAAAACATAATTTTTTTTACCCCTTTTTATAATTTCGTCTTTATTCAAAACATATTATATAGCCTTTGCTATATTATATAATAACGGTTTATCCCGTTATTAAGCCTTTTTTCATTTAAATTAACATCTTACTATTGGCTTTTAATATCGTAGCACTAATATTTAAAACCAATATTTGTGAAGTGCATATTCTTTGTGGCTAATAAGAACATTTAGTATGATGAATTTGTTTATGTGGCTGATTCATCAAACTTCACAACATCTATGTTCTAAAGGTTTAACCTTTGAACGCAAAATAATTTATCTTTTTTCTTCTTTAGAAATTGCTTCCCAAAGTCCGTTTATATAACATGCGCCAAGTGCTCTATCATATAAGCCATAACCTGGCATACCTACTTCTCCCCAAATCATACGACCATGATCAGGACGAATATAACCATCAAAGCCAGTTTGATATAATGCTTGAACGATTTTGAACATATCCATAGAACCATCACTTGATAAGTGAGCTGCTTCTTCAAAATCGCGTGGTGTGTTATATTTTAAATTTCTAACATGCGCAAATGGTATTCTACCTTTTGCAGCATGAATAATTTCAACTATATCATTTTTAGGATTTGTACCTAATGAACCTGTACATAAATTTAAGCAGTTATAAGGTTCATCGACTGCTTTTAATAATTTTACGATTTGATCTTTACCTGTGATAATTCTTGGTAAATTAAATACTGGCCATGCAGGATCATCTGGATGGATAGCCATTTTAATATTGTATTTTTTACATACAGGGCCTAATTTCTTTAAGAAATAAACTAAATTGTCAAATAATTTATCTGCAGTAACATCCTTATACATATCAAATAATTCTTGTAATTTAGCTAATCTATCAGGTTCCCACCCTGGCATAACAAAGCCATTTGAATTATCGTTAACTGAATCGAACATTTTAGTAGGATCAATCGTATCAATAATATCTTGATTATACGCTAAAACAGTTGAACCATCTGGTCTTACACGGGCTAAATCAGTTCTGGTCCAATCAAAAACAGGCATAAAGTTATAAATAACCAAATGAATGTCTTCTTTACCAAGATTTTCTAGAGTTTGAATGTAGTTATCAATATACATATCGCGATCAGGTGTACCTACTTTAATCGCATCGCATACATTAACACTTTCAATTCCCGCAATTTTTAAACCGGCTGTTTCAACTTCTTCTTTAAGTTTATGAATATCAGCTTGTGACCAAACTTCACCAGGTTTAGTATTATATAATGTTGTTATAACACCTGTAACGCCTGGGATTTGTCTAATTTGTTGTAAGGTAACGCTGTCATAGCCTGTACCAAACCAACGAAATGTCATTTCCATAGACATTAAACCTCCTTTTTTGTCTATATTTCAAAAAGCGCTTTTCCGTTTTGGTTTTAATAAAACAGGTAGCCACAAAAAGCGCTTTTTGTGTACAATGGTATTATACTAAAAAAATAATATCTTGCAAGCGTTTTCTAGTAAAAAGCATAAAAAAAGATAAAAAAAGCATTTTCATTAAATTTTCATTTTATTAAAAATACTATTTTAATAATAGGGTAGAGAAAATATAATAATTATTTTCCCTCCCATTGCACCGTACGTACGGGTCCGTATACGGCGCTACATTTATATTGAACACAAATTATC
>CASEZJ010000006.1 GCA_949292525.1 uncultured bacterium
AATGAAAAAGTTTTCATTAAAAAATGCTTAAAATCAAACGTTTTCTTACTTGTAATATTATAAAATCCTCCTATAATAGAGCCGACTTAAATAGATAGGAGGTATTTTTAATGTCATTAATAATTTTAACATTCTTAGCTGTGTTAGTATTAATTGGAGGAATCTATTTAGCCGTTAAAAAAGAAAGTAAGCTTATGAAATTTGGTGCAGTAGTTCTTACAGTTGTTGTATTAGCTCAGTTAGCTTTAACATCATATTTCATTTTGTTATAATATGTAAAAAGTGCCAGCAAGTGCTGGCATTTTTTTATTGATTAGAATAATTAGCAAAATAATTTTGGATTAAGATTACTGGTGTGCCCTTATCCCCTGAACCTGATGTAAGATCTGATAAACTTCCTAAAAGATCTGTTAATTGACGTGGTGTAGTTCCTTGAGTTTCCATTTTACCAACTAAATTACTATCTTTTTCTTTAATTAGTTTAATCATTGCTTTTTGTAATTCTTCACCTTTTAAGTCTTTAAGGGCGTTATCAGAAATATACTTTAATTTCAATTCATTTGGTGTACCAATTAAGCCTTTTGTATAAGCTGGTGATACAACGGGGTCAGCAAGTTCCCAAATTCCGCCTTGAGGGTCTTTAAATGCTCCATCACCATAAACCATTACTTCAACATTTTTGTTAAACATTTTTTTAAGTCTAGCTTGGACATCTTCAACTAAAGCTTGACAGTTTCTTGGGAATAGTTTAACTGAATTGTCAGTAGCTAAATTAGAACCTAATAGACCATATTTTTCGTTATAGCCTGAACCATCTACACTTTCAGTTAAGATTTCATCTAAACAATAAACTTTTTTTACACCGTTTTTTAATAAGATTTTCTTATTTCTTTTTCTTTCATGAATTGAAGCAACTATTACGCTATCTGTATATTTTAAAATTGCTTTAGGATCATTTGCTAAAATGATTTCGCATTCGCATTCACAAGCATTTTTATAATATTCAATATAATCTACGCCCGTAAATTCATGAACTGTATTTGGGAATATCTTTTTAAATTCACTAGCTGTAAAGACATCAGAATAAGGATTAATACCTGAATCAAATAATAAATCTGGTGATATTAATTTATTTCCAACTTCATCACCTGGATATGATAATTGAATAATTAGTTTCTTTACGCCTCTAGAAATACCTTTTAAGAGCATAGAGAATCTATTTCTACTCATGATCGGGAAAATAAGACCTACTGTGTCATCACCAAATTTGTTTTTTACATCTTTAGCTATTTGATCAGCTGTAGCATAGTTACCTTGGGAAATACCAACAACAGCCTCAGTGATAGCCACCACATCGCGATCATTGATTTCAATTTTTGCTTCTTCAACACATTTACAAATTGAATCGACAACGATTGAAGCTAAATCGTCACCTTTTTTAATTATTGGAGTTCTAACTCCTCTTGATATTGTACCACTATATTTCATTTTCATTCACTTCCTGCTTGATTTTAACAAAATATATGGTATAAGTAAAATATATATTAATTATATTTGATATAAGGAGTGCTTATAATGATTAACGATTTAAATCAACTGAAAATATTTCATGTCGTAGCCAATCTAGAAAGTGTGTCTAAAGCCGCTAACAAACTACATATATCGCAGCCTGCCGTTTCCCAAAGCATTAAAAACTTAGAAATAGAAATTGGTTTTCCTTTATTTATTAGAACGAACAAAGGTGTAAAATTAACTAATGAAGGAAAAGAAATCTATATATACTCTAATAATATATTTAGGCAAGTAGAATTATTAAACCAAACCTTGCAAGATCTATCAACCCTTGAAGCTGGTATATTAAATATTGGGGCATCTGATACTATATGTAAATATTATTTAATTGATATTTTAAAAAAGTTTGAAGAAAAATATCCTAAAATCAGGTATAGAGTTACAAATTGTACTACTACTGAATCACTAAATCTCTTAAAATCCCATGATGTAGATATAGCTTTTATACATACACCAATAGCTAATAACAATTTTTCCTATCTTAATTGTCTTCGTTTAGATGATGTTTTTGTATGTTCATATGATTTTGATGATTCAAAAATAAATGATCTTTCTGATTTGACTAAATATAGAACGCTCTTGTTAGAAGAAACTAGCCATTCTAGAAGAGCATTAAATAATAATTTATTAAAGTATAATGTTATATTAAAACCTAAGTTTGAATTGGCTTCTCTTGATTTATTAATTGAGTTTTGTAAGAAAAATATGGGTATTATTTGTGTTTCTAAGCAATATATAAAAAATGAATTAAAAAACAAAGAGTTGAAAATTATTAATATAAAAGAAAAGCTAGAACAAAGATATATAGCTCTAGCTTATGATGCTTTATATATGTCTAATGCGGCAAAAAAATTATTAGATTATATTAAAAATGCAAGCTAATTGGGCTTGCGTTTTAATATTTATTAAATTCTATTAATGCATAGACTTCAATTTCTTTAACAAATTTATCTTTACCATTACAATAACTTTCGATGTCATATGGAAATTTGTTTGCTAGATCTTCTTTTAGTTTAGAATATTCTAATGCTTTATCATTATGTTTAATTAAGTAATCTCTAAAAGCTAAATGTCTAGTTAAATTATATTTATCATCTTTAGTAAATATATGTATTTGATGAGTTCTATTATCATTACCTTTTCTTAAGTAACGTCTACCTTTAATCCCAAATTCACCTAAATATTCATATCCTATTTTTATAAATTCATCTTTAATAGCATCAACTTGTTCTAATGAGTTAACACTAATTAAAATATCTATAATTGGTTTAGATTTAATATTAGGAATAGCTGTTGAACCTATATGGTATATAGAAACTAAATTATCCTTTAATATCGGGATAATTAGTTTTTTTTCATTCTCATAAATTTGAGGATAATTTTTATTATAATCTTTTACTATGACATGTTGACTCACTATAACACCTACTTAATTTATTATATTAATTTCTACATCTATAAAGTTTGTCTCATCTAATATTATTTCTTCATTATAATATTTTTCTTTAGCTAGTCTTATTGCTTCAACATCAGAACAAGCTTCAATTTCAATTGTTTTTTGTAATGTTTCTGTGAATTCAATTTTATATTTCATATATAGTTTCCTAATTTAATTTATCATATTTAGTAGCAATACCCCTGCATTTATCTACCGGGTATTTGTTTGCTGTTTTTTGCATTTTATTTTTAACAATCTCAATTGGATCTAATTTTAATACCATTGCCATTTGTAAGCAATAGTTTAGAACATCTGCTAATTCTTCTTTTACTGATTCTAAATCATATTCATCATCTGACCATTGAAAACATTCTAACAATTCGGCGGCTTCAATAGAAATTGATTTAGCTAATTTATCTGGTTTGTGAAATTTATCCCAATCGCGTTCTTTATTAAATCTATCTATTTCCTTTATCAATTCATCTAATCTTTCCATGTTTATCTCCTTACGCAAGCTAATCTTTTCTTAATGTATTCAGAAAGTTCTCTATCTTCACAATACACAAAACAACCTTTTTGTCCTCGTGATAATAATACATATATTATATAAAATAAATTAGCTCTAACACCATAAAACTATAAAATTTCTTCTTTATCAATAGAGTACATCCACTCTACCCAAGCACGAATAGTTGAGGCTCTTCTATTTACTGTTGATTCAGCCATCTTTGGATTTGCTTTTGCTATTTCGCTTTTTATAGCATCAACATTGACTCTTCTTTCCTTTTTATAAGTAGTATATGGAATAGAAAACATTTCATTTTCCATTAGTTGATAATAAATGTCCTTCTTTACTTCTACTTCATTACCACGAATTGCATTAGCTCTATCAGTAAATTTTTTGTTATGTGTCAAATATTTTAAATATAGTAAAGCGGATAAATAATATGCTACTTGTCTAATAGTAGTTACACCAATTAACTCACAAGCTCGTTGCTTATCAATTAAGATAGATTCATCAGACATAAGTGTTTTAATTATTTTATTCATATCATTTGCTTGAGGAAATGGTATACTATTTGGAATTCCCCAAAAAATTGCTTCTTTTCCAGTTTTTCTATCTCCGCCATTACAATTAATACTTCTCAATGTGGCAAATTGGTTGATATCATAGAAAATCTTGTAATGTGGATCTTGTTCAAATAGATTAAGTACCTTAGTTGTAGCGTTATTACTTACTATAACAAAAGCTCCCCTGTTGATTGCCCTATCACAAATTTCTTTTAATCTAATAAAATCTTCAAAAGTGAAACCTTTCATTTGATATTTAGTGAAGCCGTCATCATCTTCATAATCATAAGGTGGATCTATGTATATGATATCACCATCACCGGCCTTATCAATTGCATATTCATATGAACCATTCATTATTTCAATTTGATTATCTTCAGAGGATAAATAATTATGAATTTCTGTAATGTTTTCTCTATCACAAATAGTAGGATTTTTATACCTTCCAATTGGTGTATTAAATTGTCCTTTACTATTAACTCTATACAAACCATTGTAACATGTACGGTTCAAAAATATCATTCTAGCTGCACGTTCTACATCAGTATGATTATCGGGCCAGCCTTCCTCTCTATCCCAAGAGCGAATTTCATAATAATAGTCATCTGGATCAGTCTTATATGCAAATGCATGTTCATCTAATGCGTCAATCAATTCAAGATACTGGTCAGATTTTATGATCTGATATGCATTAATTAAATCTGAATTAAGGTCATTAATAATAGCTTTTTTGGGTCTTTTAGCAAAGAAAACAGCTCCACCGCCTAAAAATGGTTCAATATAAGTGAATGACGGAGTATTAACAATTGAATCTTCAATAAATTCATTTATTCTATTCAATATTTGGCGTTTCCCACCAGCCCATTTTACAAACGGTTTCATAAAGATATCAACTCCTATGCCAATAATTCAAGCATTTTTTCGTATACCATTTGTTCCATATCCTCTTCTGATATAGAATCAAGTAATCTTACACTGCCAATAAAAGAAATAGCTTTTGCAAGTTCAGAATAAACATTAGACTCTTTCCCCTTTTCGTCAATGGCTCTCTTTTCACCCTTTAAAGCCCCTCTAACAATATGTTCTTCTGATGAATAATTACGCCATGTCAATTCACGGAATCTTAAAGGGTTTTCAATAACCCATTTTGTAAGATGATAGGGGTCAGCTGCCCTTTCATCATAAGATAATGAAACGCGGAAATAACAACGGGATAATACACCAAACATTAGTCCTCGACGGACACCTTGTCCATGCATCCACATATTATTTATTGTTGATGTACCATTAATCGTCATCATATTTTTAACTATACCATAAAATTTCTCAAAATGCAGCCATAACCAAAAGCATTGATCAGTTAAAATATATCTTGGTAAATTCCTACAGCTTTCGTAAATGGAAATAGAATTTTGTAAATCAATGCCTTTATCCTTTGAATTAGGATTATCAATAAGTATAAAATCATCTATTTCAAATTTCTTTTCAGTAAACATTGGTTGAGGGAATTCAGTATAAATCCAATCATTAGTTAAATTATCTTGAATCTTCTTTGTGATAGATGCTAGATTCTTTTTTAAATGATTTAAAGCATCTTCATTTAGCATTTTAATGTGAATCTTACTCACTAAACTCACCATCCTTTGTTGCATTCTTTGTTTCATCCACAAGTTTCTTTAAAGAGATACCTAGAGGCTTTCCAAGCAGATTTTGTGCTAATTTTACAGGAGATATTTTCTTGAATTCGTCAACTGTTAAATCAGTACCATAAATTTTCTTATAACCATTTACTATAGATCTAAACCACATAAATTTATTTCCTACATCATCAAGATCATATGATGAATCACTATTAAGATGATTTTTGCATAAGGACAACCCTTCAACTAATGCAGGTACAAGCAACATATTAAAGAAAACTTCCATATACGTTGGAACTGTATATATTATCTTGTAATTTTTATATTCGACATCTGACATAGTAATTGTTATCTTTTTTCCTGTATCACATTCAACTATATATGATTCTCCAGCTTCCATGTCATGGCTTGTAACAATTGAGAAGATTGAGTGTGCCATATTATCTGCTTTTTCTTCATGAATAAAAGTTATATAGAATCCATCATTTACAGCCAAAATATCATACTTTTCAATTTCAAATTCAATGTCAGCGTAATCCTCATCTACGTCAGCTGTCTTTAGAACAAATTTTCCTTTTGCTGTTGCAAACATTGAAAAATAAGTTTTTTCTAAGAAATCAGACTTAGATAATTTTATATCTTGTGGTTCTCTTGTTAGCTCAAATGTTTTTCTAAAAACTGTATATGAACATTCAACCACGCAACAAATCTTTATTTTTCCTTCGTCAAATAAATCATTTATTAGCTGGCATTCTGTTTCGAACTTAGCATTTTTTAAAATGTAATATCTTTCAGTTTCTTCTGGAGTAAAACTAAAGACAAAGTCAGCTTCGCCAAAATTTGAAATACTCTTATTATGATTTAATATAGGATACGGAAATATCTTATCTTTAACTAGCATAATTACTTCGCCTTCCTTTCTATGCAAACTACTTTAACTGTTGCACCAAAGTACCCCTTTACATTTGTTGTAACTTCAAGAATCATTTTTTCATTTTGCATGATACTGAATGGACCATATTCATATGGATTTTCACATAAAATATCTAAGCCATTACATTTCATAGAAATAATGTCAACTTTTTCAGTATTATTTGAATCATCTAGCATGCCAACATTTAAATAACACTCAGGGAATGTAATAGGTGATTTAAAAATTACCTTAATCTTTCCGTTAGCTTTATCAGTAGAAATGATATTATATTTAACCCCTGAAAGTTTATACCTTACCATTATAATATTGTCGCCAGATGTTCTTGCACCAGATTCTTTTCCTCCATGCGGATCTTCACCTTGACCATTATTGTCACCAGTTGGATGTTCAACTTCGCCTGGATTGTCATCATCTACTTTACCAACATCTGGTTGTAAACCCTGTCCGTTTTCATCATCTTGATTTGCATTTTTAGTACTAATTTTAACCTCTTTTGGAGAAGTAACGGTTGTAGCTTCTACTTGACGGTCAGATCCTTCATTCTCTACATGGCTCTCGCCCAAGTCCTCGTCTGGCAAGAAATCGCCAGCACCATATGGATCTAATGGATTAGTATCTCCAAGTTGTAGGCATTCAATTACTTTTTCATTAATTTGAGTTTTTATAACTTTTAAAACCCCTTCTAATTCCTTCTTTAATGTAGGGTCGTCAACAATTCGTTTTGGCTCCCAATCAATATGTTGAGGATTTTCAATTGATCTAAGCATTTTTCCAAGTTTATCATCACTAATCATGCACATTGCTGACACTCTAAAACTGGCACCTAAAGATTCTTCTTTAATCTTCATTAACGGATGTCTAACCATTACGCACTTATGTGTAGCAAGTTCTTCTTCGTCCTTTCCATAAGGAAGAATATATAAAGCACATGTACCATAGTCAGTTTCAATGTCATATACTTTAACATTATCACCATCAGTTAATAATCTATATTGTGATATAATGTTGCTCTTATTACTAGGAGTAACAATATCACTATAAACTATTTTTTCTACTGTATCTTTATTAATTGCGATATCATTAAATTCAATTTCTAATTGACCTCTAACTATTGCTGCCATAAAAGAATCTAAAATACTATTAATTACTTCTCTTTCCCAATTTGCACTATCTCTAAATCCAATAATGTAAATATCAGTTCCATCTATTGTACTTCTTACAGTATGAGCAGGGTCTAAATCTAAAGTTTTGCTTATAGCACTGTTGAAATCATCGCTACTGAAAAATCCTTTACCTTGCGTATAATCTCTATTTAGATTTGTAACATCATCTGCAACATAACCAGAAATGAAATCGGCAACACCAACAGAACCGATATTCGTTCCTGGTGTCCTATCTATGTTCATATTAGTACGTGTAGAATAAAATACTGTTCTTATTTTTGACATTAAGAATGCGACATTCTTACCCATACCTTTAGAACCACCAGCTACTTCACCTGTTTTTTCAGATACACCAGTACCTCTTGTTAATGCTAAAAAGTGATTATTTGCTTTTTCATTTGATTCAACACCAACAAGACCTGTCGTATTAAAATCACTTACTCTTAAACATAATAATGATTTTTCATTTATAGCAGCTTCAATCTTATCATATTCCTTGATGTAATCATTCTTGTAATTCCAAAACTCTTTACATCTTCTTAAAGCTATCTTTAAATCATTAATATTCGGAATATCTTTTGTTTTTAACTCAAATTGACTAAACACTACTCTAACTGGTTCTTCATCTGATACTTGAGCATCTATTGAATTTTGTAAAATTTCACGTGCAAAAGCTGAATAAGGTGCTTTCTTGAATGCTTCAGAATCACCTGTACTTATACCTTTTCTATCACCGTAATTAGCGGCTGGAAATCTCCATTTGTTATCCATCTATTATTTCCTCCTTATTATAAAATCTGTCGCATTATACATTGAATCAGTATATTCAATGATATATTCATCATTTAAAAAAGTTCTTATTATTCCAACTAATAAATATTTGTTCCAACCCACTCTAAGTCTTGGAAGATTGGAATAATCATTATATTTCCTACTATCAATTGGGCCAAAACTATTAATATAATAGTTTAAATCATTTTTAATAGCATTTAATGTGATTTCATTTAGCATAAGTAGTTCTTTTTTTACTGCCGTATCCATATTAATCTGAACAAAATTGTTAGAGTTAGATATTAAAAAATCCAAATAACTATCTACATATCTTAAATGCATTTTATTAAGATAAGATTGAAGAATTTGTGAATTGAATTTAGGCAATGTATTTATATAGTTTACTATCAATGAATTGTGAGATAGGTCTATTGAGGCATCGCAAGATATATATGGTCTTCTGAAATAGAACTCGTTTTTTAATAAAGTTGACACTAGTGAAAAGAAAGCAAATTCTGTATCAAAAATTTTTACTTCTTCCATCAACTCTTCGTTCATAATCTTCATTCTAGCATATAGTTTTGAGCAAACTATAACCTTAGAATTCAAAGATTTGAATAAGTAGTTTATATTATCAAACAATGCATTTTTGAATTCATTAGAAATATTGACTTTCGATAAAAGTATAAATGATTGCATATATTTTATCCATATGACACCATTCATCTTTGACAAATAGTTCAAAAATACATAATCTTTAACTCCAGGAAATTCATTTTTAATAGTATTTAAATCTACTATTCCATCATAAGAATTAATTTCGGATATGATGAACTCAGCTGGAGATTTATATGAACTTCCTGTAATAATATAGTCTCTTTGATGAGTGAATTCTGAAGAAAGGTGATTATCGATTAAACCTTTTAAATAATATCTATTTGTAACACCGTATTCATTAAGCTTGTCTTTAAAAGCTTCAAATAACGACTGATAATAAACTATGTCATTAGCCTCAGATAAATATTCATTTATTTCGGCTATAAGTTCTGGTGCCAACTCCGGTACATATTTTCTATTCACAACTGTACCTCTGTCAATATAGCAATAATCGTATCTAATTAAATCAGCGTTTAATGCATGCTTAGTTCCTATAGGGCAGTTAGTTTTGTATTTACTTTTAAAAGCATTATTAACTGCTTCAAAATCTTCATCGTCGCCAAGTTTAAAACCATTAAGAAACATTTCATCAATAATATCAACAGCAATTTCAGCAGTATTTACACCTTTTTTCACATACATTAATTCATTTTGGGCTATTCTATAATTATTCTTTATAACAGACTTTTCAAAACTATCATAATCATTTATAGATTCAACACCAATAGCTTTTCCTATTTTTAACTCAACATCTGCTATTAATTCTGAAACGTTATAATTGTTCGGGTCATATAAAACATTATAAATTGAATCAAAATGAATAGGAAAATCAAATTCATCACACATAAAAAATAATTTGTCAACCACATATTCATCTTTAATGTAATCTATTAATTGTTCTCTGGTAAGATAGTTCTTATCCAATCCTACCATAACATTAAATAGAAACATTGATTCTTGCTTAAAACAGTTGGCTTTTCCTTTAATCTTTTCAATATTTTTTGCAACTATTTGTCTTATTCTCTCTTTTGTCACTCCATATTCGTTAGCTACTGCTGCAAGAGTCATTTTTTCATTGCAAATACCACATCTTTTAAAAACTATTTCTTTTGTCTTGTCATCTTTAAATTGGGAATCAAAAATATCATTAATTCTTATACATATTTCATGGAAATAGTTAGTGTTTCTGTGAAAATAAATATTAGCTAATATTTTCTCAATGTCATGAGAAAATAAGACTAAAATTATCGTATTTGAGAATATACTCAAATCACTAACTATTTTTACCCCTTTTTGACATAGGATTGATTTAAGTTTATTAGAGAGCACATAATCATTTATTTCAACATTAATTGCTTTTTCATCCTTGTACAGCAAATAATCAATTTGATCAATATAACTATTTTTATTGGTTATTATATCGAAACAAATCATAAAGACATAATCATCTTGAAACTCTAATTCGTTACTTATAAGAGAGTAAACAAGTGATAACAAATAATCTAAATCATTATTTGATAAGTTTAAATTATTAAACAATTCATTTTCTATGTAATCTTCGCCTTTAATTTTTAAAGAATAATAAATATGTTCTATCCTTTTTATTCTATTAAACTCATATTTTTGTGTTTCAGATAAACTAATGACTTGATTACTTATTTCGTAATTTTGAAACAAGTAATCATATAATTTATGATAATCAATAATTTCTCCATAATAATAATTTAAATAGCTTAGAACTGACTCAAATTTTGAGTTCCTATTTTGATGAAGCAAATCTAACAAAAGATATTTAACAAAGCGGTCATCATATTTATATTTTTCTAAAGTCTTATTAAACTTTTTAACAAATATTGAACATATCATAATATGAACCTCTTTTTATCCTTATTGTTTGCACGAAGTAACTCTTTTTTTGCATTTTCACTAGCCTCAGCAATTGCAGCAAATATCTTTTCAATATCATCATTAGTGTATTCATAAAATGATGTATTAGTTAGATTGGTAAGTTGACTTAATAAAACTAAAATTTTTGAAACTCTATTCTCAGATATTCTTTTAAAATTTTCTCTTTTGTTTCCTTTTTTTGAACTTTGATTATCCATGATACTACCATCCTTGTTACTATTTCTAACTAAAATATATCAGAATAAATGCAAAAAAGCAAGGCCTTTTCCAAAATAGTTTTTAATTATTGCCAATATTTATTAAATATTTGTTTGTTATTGCCTTTTTAAATGTGAAAAGGCGAGAATAAAACTTGATCCTCAGATATCATTTTATTTACTTGTTAGATATTTTAATAAGTACTCTTTATAATATTTCATTATTTCCTCCATTATATAGGTTAGATGAATGCAAAAATCGGTAATTATTTTTGAAAAAATAAAAAACACTAGAATTAGTGGTTTGATTACCATTAATATCTAGTGTTATAAGTGATTTTAACATATTAAATTAACCAGTAAAAGAATTAGGTGTTGTTTTAGAAGTTATATCCTGTTCTTGTCTTAATTGTTCTGCTTCAGCTCTTAGTTTATTAGCTACAACCAAATATTTATTCTCACAACTTTTTAACTCGCTTTCTATTCTTTTAAGTTCATCTTCTAAACCTATTTTGGTTCTTACCGTGATATCTAAATTTTCCAATTTAACTATAATCTCTTGTTTGCGATTGCTTAATTTAGAAGTTATTTCAGCATATTCACATTCTAATTTATCAGCTTTTAATAAAAGGCCATAATATTTGTCCTTAGATGAATCATATTCTAATTCTTTTTTAATATATTTAGTATTAAAAAATTCATAGTGACCACATTTAGTACAAATAAGACTAGTCACTTGTTCACTACATCCACCATCTGGAAAAACTTGAACTGGAAAATTAACACCTTTTAATTCATGTGAACCGCACATGGTACATTTAATATTTGAACGTTTCATAATTTAAATCTCTCCTTCTAGCATATAAGAATATTGCTAATTTTTGTAAATTGAAATTGTTATATTTGCAATATTTAATTTTAGTTTCAACATGTGTCAAGAAAATCAAATATTGCTAATCAACTTCCTATTTCAGTTTTATATGAAATATTTATTGTAATTTGGTTGCAAATGTTTTTCATAAAAGAACAACTTAAAATTTCGCTTATTAAGTATATTTTTCATTAAACCATCATCTTGTTTGCACATTGTAATTTAATTATTTACTTAATTACCAAAACTACATTTCTCGCTTTAATTTAATTCTCATTCATTATATATTCAGCTTGCTTAATAACATCATCTACCGCTTGTTTTTGATATTCAGGTGGATAATTATATTTTTTTAGGCATTCTTTAATTTTTATTCTCATTCTCGCTCTTGTTGATTCTTTATGTGCCCAATCAGTTGATGCATACTCTTCAACAACTGACTTTAGTTCTCTAGCAATTAGTTTAAGTGTCTCATCATTTAATAATTCTTTTGCAGATTTATCTCTAATTAAGGCATCATAAAATGCTCTTTCTCTACCGAAAACTCCTAAATCTTTAGCTGTTTTTTCATCTTTTACCATTTCACTAGCAAAACTAACTAAATCAACAATTGTTTGTTCTGGAGCAAAAACAGCATCTCTGTCATTATATTTCTCTAAAATTTTTCTTAATCTTTTGCTATATTCTTGTGATTTAAAATAGTTATTTTTTCTAGATTCTGCTATTGCTCTTTCAAGTAATTTCTTAACAATTTGAACAAAAACATGAGGGGGATTTTTCTTTCTTAACTCTTCAATACTTTTCTCACTCAATAACTCAATAACATTAATCGAGTCATCCTTAGTTTGTGTTAATACTTTTACTTCATCACCTTTAATAGCATCAGCTAATAGATTAGAAACATATTCATTCATTTCTTTTATAGAAACAGTTCCGGTTTTTGCTTTTAGTTTTAAAATAAAACTTCTAATAGCTAAGTAATAATAAACATCATTCTTCTCTTCTTTAGTTAAAATACCACCACAAACAACAAAAGCTTGTTTAATTGATAAAGATAAATCACTCATAAAAGCATCTTCTATTTTTACATCTTTTAGAACAAATTCTGCGCCAACTTGAATGGCTTGGAATCTGTCATGGTCATTTGAACTGTAAAATTTACATTTATCTATTTTATAAAACCATTCATTAAGAATACTTAATTTTTCTTTTAAAATATTATAAATTTCTTTCTTTACATCTTGAACATTTTCTTGTCTATCTCTATCAGTATATTCTGTCAAGGCTTCATTTAATGCTTTATTTAGCCCAATATAATCAACAATTAAACCGTAATACTTACCAGGATAAACTCTATTAACACGAGCTATTGCTTGCATTAAATTATAAGATTTAAGTCTCTTAATAAAGTACATTACATCTAAATCAGGAACATCAAAACCAGTTAGCCACATATCAACAACAATAGCAATTTTGTACTTAGATGTATCCTTTTTAAATTCTTCACCTAATTCTTTTCTGTAAGCAGAATCTTTAAACAAATTACGCATTTCTTCCGTATCTTTATTAGATTCAGTAACAACTAAAATAATTTGCTCTTTCATATCAGGAGCAATTTCGTTAACTATTTTTTTATATAGTTTCAATGCAGCATATCTTGTTTGGCAAACTATCATAGCTTTGCCATTTAAAAAGCCTTTTCTTTCAGAATAATGAGCCATAATATCTTTAGCAAATAAATCAATCATGTCATCATCTTCTAAAATAACTTTAATTTTGCTCATTTCAAGTTTTGATTTTTCTATTGCTTGTTTGTCTGCTCGTTCATTAATTTCTAAATCATTATAGTAATCATCGATTTGATTTAAGACTGCTTCATTTGTCCAAACTTTAGCAAGTCTAGATTCATAATAAAGTTTTACAGTCGAACCATCAATAACTGATTGTGTCATATCATAAACATCGATGATATCACCAAAAATATCGGTTGTTTGCTTATCTTTAGTAGAAACTGGTGTACCCGTAAAACCAATAAATGTTGCATTAGGTAAAGCTTCTCTTATATATTTTTCAATACCATATTTAAATACTGCTTCTAATTCATCAGTTTCCTTATTTTTTTCATAACGAACAGTCTCATAAATGCCATAATGCCCTCTGTGAGCCTCATCAGTCATAACAATAATATTTGAACGTTCATTTTTAGGTAAATCATGCTTATCAAATTTTCCAACAGTAGTAAAAATAATACCACCTTGTTTAATAGGCTTAAGTTTTTTAACTAAATCTTCCCTTGAAGTTGCTATTTGAGGTTCACATTTTAAATAATTTCGTGCACTAAAAAAAGTTTTATACAGTTGATCATCTAAATCAATTCTATCTGTTAGAACAACAATAGTAGGCACGTTTAATTCCTTATTAATCAGTAATCTGTGAGCAAGCATTACCATTGAAAAAGATTTGCCACTTCCCTGAGTGTGCCAAATAATACCTGCCTTACCATCACCACTAGGTTTTATACTTTTTAAAATTGACTGAACTGCTTTTTTGACCCCAAAATATTGATGATATTGTGATATTATTTTTATAGGCTTATTGTTTTTATCTTGAATAAAGAAAAGATTATGTTCTATTATATCTAAAAGTCTATTTTTCTCAAAAACACCATTTATAAAAGTATTTAACTTAAAAGCATAGTTGTCATCATATCCTTTTTCACCTTCTACACTTTTCCATTCATTATACCTGTCGAATTTAGATGTTAATGTCCCTATTCTAGTACTTACTCCGTTAGAAATTACTAGGAGTGCAGAATAATTGAACAAAGTTGGTATATCATATCGATAACCATTAGATTCACTGCTACCACCTAATTGATTAAAAGCATCTTCTAATGTAGCTCCTGTGGCATCTTCTAATAAAGATTTAAGCTCCATCACTATTAGTGGTAAACCATTTATATATACAATTACATCAGGAATTCTAGTAGCTCTACCTTCATTAAACTTAACTTGATGAACCACTTGAAATGTATTGTTATTCACGTTATTAAAATCAATAAACTTAATGAGAGGGTTAACTTGATATTTATTTGATTCAATTGTTACTCCCCCTACTAACATTTTATGAACTAAAAAATTTCTTTCAAATAGAGAAGGATTGTCAACTCTCATAAGCAAATTAATTGCTTCATTAAGTATATCTAAATCATTAAGTTTATTTATTTTAATTAAAGCATTTAAAAGAATTTCTTTATTAACAAATTCATCTAATTTTCTTTCACTTAGCCATGAATCATCAAAATCTAATAATTCAAAACCATTATTGTGTAAAAGCTCTAAAATACTATTTTCAATAGCAGCCTCATTAAACATAAGCAATCACATATAATAAATGTGGAATTGTTAATACCACATTTATTAATTCTCCTCGTATAATATATTTGTATTAATTATTTAATGATGCTAACACATAAACATCTTTTTATATTCAAGCATTGTTGAATACATGTTAATATATAATTGATAACACTGTAGACTATTTAAGTTCCTCCTTACAGCAAGCGTTCCTTGACTGGTTTAGAAAGGGAATAGCTACAGTTTTTAATTCTATATGGTTATGAGTAGGTTACAGCACGTTGGTGACTGGTATATCAAAAGCGAGGTAACGTGGATTAAAAATTGTGGATAGCACCAGTGTTAATTAAGAAAGGACAAGATACAATGATTTATGTAGGTATTGACGTGGCCTCTAATAAACACGACTGCTTTATTATGAGAGATACAGGCGAAGTATTCTCTAAGAAATCTTTTACAATCACAAATGACTTTGAAGGATATAAAAAACTCCACAATTCAATCAAGAACTTTGTGGAGTCTACTAAAGATTCAAATGTGCGTATAGGATTAGAATCAACTGGGCATTATAGCAAGAATATTCTTCTTTTTTTGATTAAAGCAGGTTATCAAACCACTTTAATCAACCCAATACTTACCAATATGGACAGGAAGGCATCATCAGTTCGTAAAACTAAAACCGATACTATCGATGCCGAAGCCATTTGTAGATTCCTAGACAAAAATCGATTAGACTTCAAACCCTATACACTATTATCATACCATATTGACGCACTGAAATCACTAACTAGACAAAGATTTTCTTTAGTAAAACAACAAACAACTCAAAAATTAATATTCCAAAGGCTACTAAACGTTATTTTTCCTGAATTTGTAGGACTTTTCTCGAGCGCCTATGTTGAATCATCACTAAATATACTATATGCATACCCAACTCCTAAAAAACTGGCAAAAGCTCATGTTTCTAGTATAGATAAACTACTTCATCATAAAAGTAACATTACTGCCAATAGATTGATTGAAATAGCTAAGTCATCTATCGGTCAATCTGAAGATTATTTAGCTTTTGAATTAAAGCACACCATTGATATGATAAGATTTTATCAATCTCAAATTGAAATTTACAATAAACAAATTGAACACGAATTAATGCAAACTGAATATGGTTCAATTATTACATCTATCCCTGGTGTTGGTGTCATTACTGGTGCAATGATTATTTCAGAAATAGGAGATATTAATAATTTTAATAATCCTCATCAATTATTGGCTTTTGCAGGTTTAGATCCTAGTGTTTATGAGTCCGGTAATTTTTCATCATCAAATAACAAACCATCTAAACGTGGTTCTAAGTACTTAAGATGGGCTATTCACCAGGTTTCATCAAGTATTTGGAAATGGGATAAAACATTTAAAGCATATTATGAAAGGAAAATTCAAGAAGGAAAACATTATTACGTAGCAATTGGCCATATTGACAAAAAACTAGTAAGAGTTATTTTTTCTCTCCTTAAAAATAAGACATCTTTTATTCCACAAAATTAACCATATAAAATTTTCAAAGATCAAGATATATTACAAATTTGGTGATTATTTCTATAACACCATAAACTAATTTTTAAAAATTAAGGGTGAAAGGCCCTTTTTGTGCTTCCTATAAATAATTTTATATTTTTTTCATTTTTTTACTTGATTTATTTATAGTAGGCTTTCTTTTAATTCAATAAGTTATATCATCTATGTAAAGGCATCATAATATAATTGTATTCGACTAATTATAACATAAAATACTAGCTATTCTTACAAAATATTAAAATTAAGATAGTTAACACTATAGGAAGTGTGGATGATTTAATTGAAAAATACATAAACATAGAATCAAAAATAATTAATGTCGGATTAACAAAAATTAATAATTTAATGTCTAATTTGGAATTGCAAAATTTAACTAATATAGCCACATTTGAAAAAGGATACGAAGTGGGATCAAGTAATTATATTCATAATCCAAAAAAGAAAAATGATTTGATTAAATATATACGTGTTGGAGATTTAGATTCTTCAAAAAATTATTTCATCAAAATAACTGATAAAATTAAAACATGTGAAGATAGTGATATTTTAATAGCTTTTGATGGCGCTCCAGGTAGATTAAACGTCGGTTTAAATGGTGCATATTCATCAGGAATTTTTAAAGTGAGAGGAGCTAATAAGGGATTAATTTATTTTTCTTTGCTTAGTGAATTAAATCAAAAAATAATAAAAGATAATTCTCAAGGTACGACAATATTACATGCTTCTAAAGCTATACCTTTTTTAAAATACCCTCAAGCTTCAAATGAAATAATTAATAGTTTCAATTATCTTTTTGATTTTTTGATCGAGCTAAAGAAAAAGAAGAATAAAATGCAAGAGATTAAAGAATTAATGCTTAATAAATATTTTACCAATTAACTAACTCGTCGACTATTTGTTGTTGTTCCTCACTCGTCTTTCTTAAATATATTCTAGTTGTTTCAATAGATTCATGCCCCATTAAATCTGCTAATAACGCGATATCTTTGCATTTTTCTAAGAAGTTTTTAGCAAATCTATGGCGAAAAGAGTGAGGATATATAACGTTAAGATTCATTTTATATTTTTTAGCTAATGTTTTTAATTGATGAGCAATTCCTCTTGTCGATATTTGATTGCCGTCTTTATTTAGAAATAAATATCCTTCAGTTCTATTAATTGAATTATAAAATTCTATTGCTTTAATCCTTAATTTTTTAGGAATAAAAATACGTCTTATTTTCCCTGATTTAGTATATAAATCAATATAACCACGAACAAGATGTTCATACTTAAACTGAATTAATTCAGATACTCTAGCACCAGTAGCACCTAAAAACCGTACTATGAAATACCATTCCAAATTTCTGTCTTTCTTTAATTTATTCTTTAAGAATTCATAATCAGCATCACTAATTACATTTTCTAAAAAAGTTTTTTGTTGTAATTTTATATATTTTAGTTTTAATTTTTCTTTCTTTATAAATTCGAGATATTTATTAATACCTTGGATTCTTAAATTAACGGTTTTACCTTTGTATTTATCGACTAAGATAGCTTTAAAGGCCAATAAATTTTGCTTTGTTATTTCACTAAAGTTTTCATTAAACTGTTTAACTGCAATGACATAAGAATCAATTGTGTTTTTTGTTAAATTTTGATGTTGTAAATGTTCTTTAAACTTTTCCATTGTTAATACCTCCAAATATAGAAGGTATTAAAAAACTAAAAATATTTATCTAATAGTAATTGCTTTGTTTGTTTAAGTGAGATTATTTTCCTACGATATAAGCTTAATTGATTAATATAATGCGAATAAATATAATCGTATCTTAATAGTTCATTTTTATTTAGCTTTGGGACTAGAATCTTCATAAAAGTATCATTATTTATGCCTGCCATTGTTGTTCCTACCGAATTTAAGTCTCTTTGTTCTTTAAAACTTTTTGAACTAACAATGGCAGTCAAAAAACTAAGAGGCAATGAATTGTTGCTCTGTAGTCCAAAAAAGCCTGTTGAAAAAATATAGCCACTTAATAAATCTTCATCACGGTTAGTTACAATTATCACTTTATTTGAATCTTTCATCTTAGCAAACCATACTGAATTCACCATGGGCTGCATATTAGCCCTAGATGGTCTTGTATTGTATGTCACAGTATTAGATTCAATGATATTATTAATACCTTCTACGGACGATGTGTCCAAATATTCTTTGGTATTATAATATTTTTTAATTCCTGATTTCACAATTTGAGGTTTATAGAATTCAAAAGAAACTTTTGGATAATTTAACAAAGAAAGTTCAAGAATATTTAGAATTTTTGCTGCTTTTAGATTTGTATTCTCAATAAGATCGTCAATACTTCCTATAGTGTTAACTATGTGACTCTGAATTTCTAATGGGTGGAACATTACAGGCATATCTAAAAAGTGAGCTAATCTAAGTGATTTGACAGTAGAACCTGTCGCAACTCTAGTGAAATATTCTTTGTGACACTCCAAATAATAGTACAAATATTTTGTCATTAAACTTGAGCTATTTGAAGTTATGCAATAGCATCTTTGATGTAAATCAAACTTACCTTCATAATAACGTGGTTGAAAATTTGTTCCTTCGCCAGGTATTATCACTGCCTTATCATCATAGAGATAATTATCGCTATACTTTATTATTTCAGACCTGTCAAAAAAAGGGTATTTACCATTAATTTTACAATCTTGAGTATTATGTTTTCCGTTAGATATTTTAATAAAAGTTGCTAGTTTATCCATATTATAATTTACACCTCACTTGAATGTTAACTATGTGTTGTTGAATTTCTAAATCGTGAACTGTTACTTCCAAATTTCTTAAGTCAGTTTTCGTAAATTTTGGCATAGCACTACCACTTGCTAATGATGCAAGCTTATCTTGTCCATATTTAGATAAAAATAAATAATAAAGATAATTATTAGAGGTAAAAAGAGGATTTGCTCTAATTAAAACCGCATTAGGACCTAATGTCATTTTAATACTTAATTTTGGACATTTAAATACAGTGCCTATATTAGAACCAACATTTGAGATAATAATATCTCCATTTTCTAAATTACTTTTTTTAAGGTAATTAAATGAATGTTCAGATATATATATTGCATTATCTTCAGAAAAATTATTGTTAAAATCAGTTAAACGAATTAATCGAGCATAAGCAATATTTTTATCTTTTAAATATTTAACATTATCATTAAGTGATTTAAAACTTCCGTTAGCTACATAATCAGTTATAACATTTGTGATATTTTCTAGTTTCATACAATATGTCAAAAGAACTAAATTTTTTTATAAAATCTTCCGCAACAGGTTTAGATGCAAACATGAGAGCCCCTATTGTGGCTTACAATACAGGAATCAAATGTCTTAGAATTGGAGATGTATCTCAATCTAATAATTTTGATTTTTGGGGATATAGTGAAGTTAATAACACAGATTACGGTAAATTTCATATAGAAAAGAATGATATATTTATCGCAAGAACAGGAGCTTCAATAGGGTGCTCCTTTATTGCAACGAAGAATTATGACTCTGTATTTAATAATGGACTTATTAGACTTAGAGTAAATGAAAATGCCTTACCACGATACATTTACTACTTATTTAAAACAAATGATTTTATGTCATTTATAACAGCCACTGGAATGAGTAGCGCAACTCAACCAAATATTAGAATAAGTGATCTGCTTAAATATAAAATAAATAGGTTACATTCTCTCGCTGAACAACAACACATAGTTAACACTATTTTAATTCTTCCATTAATATCTCTTTAACTTTATCTTCTAGTTCCATTCCCTCCTTCATTAATTCTAATAATTCAGCAGTGGCCTTCTTAAGTTCTTCTTGAATTTCTTCAGGAGATAACTTATTTGACTCATCTGCACCTACATATCTTCCAGGATTTAAAGAAAAATCCTTTTCTTCAATTTCTTCTATAGTAGCTTTCTTACAAAAACCTGGTACATCTTCAAGAGTTCCTTTATTAAAATCTTGATAAGCTCTTACAATTTTATCAATATCTTTTTGTTCAAGAACCCTTATTTTTCGTGAAATTAGTTTCCCTAATCCATCTGCATTTACAAATAAAACATCAGTATTAGTTTTACCTTTATTTAATATCCAACATTGAACTGAGATGGTAACATTTGAAAATAATTTATTAGGTAAAGCTAATATAGCATCTACTTTTCCTTCTCTTAACATAGCTTCTCTAATTTTCAAATCATCTTTTGTATTACTTGTAGTAGCCCCATTCGGCATTAATATTGCTGCTTTACCATTAGGTGTTAATTTAGAATATATTAAAGACAACCAAGCATAGTTAGCATTTTTTGTATCCGGTTTACCAAATACCCATCTTGGATCACCTTCAAGCGATGGCTTCCAATAATCTTTTAAATTATATGGTGGATTGGCAATGATGTAGTTTGCTCTTAACGACTTATGCAGATCTTCAGTAAATGAATCAGCACTTTTCTCACCCAAATTACCCTCAAGGCCTCTAATAGCCAGATTCATTTTAGCCATCTTCCAAGTTCCAGGATTAGATTCTTGGCCATAAATTGAGATATTGTCAACATTTCCTTGATGTTCTTTAACGAACTTAGAGCATTGAACAAACATACCACCACTTCCACAGCATGGATCAAATACTTTACCACTATAAGGCTCAAGAATATCAACCATTAGTTCGACAATTGACTTTGGAGTAAAAAATTCTCCTCCTTTTGTAGGTATATATTTAGCAAATGCTCCTACATAATATTCATACACTTGACCAAAAAAATCACCATCAGCATCTTCCATATTTAAATTATTAGTAAAGAAATCTACTAATTCTCCTAAAGCAGTTTTATCCAATTCATTTTTAGAATAAGTTTTAGGAAGAATACCTTTTAATTGATTATTGTGCTTTTCAAGTTCAATAAAAGCATCATCAATTATTTGGCCTAAATCAGCCTGCTTAGAATGACTTGCTACATAACTCCACAAAGCAATCTCAGGTACTAAAAATACGTGGTCTTGAATATAATAATCTTCATCTTCTTCTCGACCATCGCCATATTTTTTTAATTCAATATATTTAGCTGTATATTTATCGCTAACATATTTTAAAAATACTAAACCTAATACAATATTTTTATAGTCAGCAGGATCACATTTATCTCTAAGCTTTTCTGCTGCTTTCCATAAAATACCTTCATCAATAATTTGAGACATTGTTGTATATCACTCCCTTATTTTTTTCTAAATTATAGCATATATATCAAATATAATCGAGAGATTAGAATGTTTTTTATATATTTTATCATAGAGAACATGTTTAGTTTTATTGTCAATTAAACATAAAATATGCATAAATTAATATTAAATAATTTAGAAAAGATAAAGTAATAATATTTAAAAATTAAATTATATAAAAAGCCGTTACTTTTTAGGTAACGACCTTGATTTATTATTAAGCGATACACCTATTGCCATTCCTCCTGGAAAGAATACGGTGTTCGACCAGTTCTCCTTTGGTGGACCTGAGGGGATTTGAACCCCTGTATATAAAACAATATTATTTGCTTTCTACGTATGTAGTTTATTTATAAATTTAAGTAAAGTTAATAAATAAACAAAAGTTCTTTACCGAGCTAGATTATATTCATAATAATTCTTCTAGCTTGAGAATTATTATATAACCTATTAAATGATTCGTATTAATTGTCATAGGTTACAATTAATATATAGCTGCGTTATATTAGCAAGCTAATTGAACGCTCATATTATTGTTACGAGCAAATAAATGTGTGTTTGCGTTTATTCAAACCTCGATGCTTTTTACTTGGCATTAACAAGATACGCTTACAAACTTTCTCATTTTATAGCGAATCCAAAAACAAGCCCATTTGCGGGTATTATTATACCTGTTTTTAGATTTATTGCAATATTAATACTTATAATTTTTTAAAGTTTTTTCTATTTTTCTTTTTTCGTCTGCTTCTTTTAATGATTGTCTTTTATCATATAATTTTTTACCTTTACATAAGCCAATTTCCAATTTAAGTAAACCTTCATTAAAATAAGCTTTTAAAGGAATCAATGTTAAACCTTCTAACTTAATTTTATTAAATAATTTCGTTATTTCTTTTTTATGTAAAAGTAATTCTCTTGTTCTTCTTTCATCGTGATTAAAAATATTACCTTGTTCATATTTACCAATGAACATGTTTATTATTTCTACTTTGCCATTTTTGATTATAACATAAGAATCATTAATATTTATACTGCCTGCTCGAACAGCTTTTATTTCGGTTCCTTTTAATTTTATACCAGCTTCATATTTATCTAATATAAAATATTCAAAAGAAGCTTTACGATTAGTAGCTACTATTTTCATTTATCATCATCCTAATCACTTAATTCAAAATCAATTTTTCTAGTTCTACGATTAGAATCTAGAACTTTAACTCGCACCTTATCACCTAAACTATATGTCTTATATTTACTAATATATTTCATATTTTTTTCGTCAAAATAAAATTTTTCTTGCAAACTATCTTCACGAACTAAGCCTTCAACCCCCTTATCAATTGTAACAAAAAAGCCAAACTTAGTCATAGATGAAATTATGCCCATAAACTCTTCATTTTTGTGCCCTTCCATATACCATGCATAAAGCATATCATTAACATCACGTTCACAAGCTATAGCATTACGCTCTCTAGTAGAAGTGCTTAAACCAATTTCTTGAAGATGATTTGCATAATAGCTTAATGCTTTATTGTAGTTAGTAGGGTGTAATATAAGTTCCTTAATTATTCGATGAACTATTAAATCAGGGTATCTCCTTATAGGTGAAGTAAAGTGACAATAATTTTTTAATGCTAAGCCATAATGGCCTATATTATCTTCTGAATATTTTGCTTTTGCCATTGAACGTAATAAAAGTTGATTCAATATATTACTGTCTGGTTTTTCTTCTAATGATTTTAATAAATCTTGAACTTGTTTTGGCCTAATTTCCCGATCAGTTTTAATCTTTTTTTCACCTACAAGATTTAAAAATTCAGCTATTTTTTCTTCACTTGGTTTGTCATGTATTCTGTATAAAAATGGCAAATCTAGTCTTGTCATATATTTAGCAACTTCTTCATTTGCTAAAATCATAAAATCTTCAATTAATTTTTCAGCATCAAAACGAGTTCTTTTTATTATATCTTTTGGTGAACCGTCTTCATTTAAAATAAAGCTATATTCATCAATGTCAAAATCTAAGCTACCTGCTGCTTCTCTTTTCTTTCTTATAATATGATGCAGTTCATTAGCTTCTAAAAGCATTTGATAAATATCTTGATATTTAGATATTGTTTCTTGATCACCATTTAGCATTTTATTTACATTATTATATGTCATTCGGTGCCGTGATTTAATTACACCTTCTACTAAATTAGAATCAATACATTTTCCTTTAACATCAACTTTCATAATCATTGCTAGAACTAAACGATCTACACCTTCATTTAATGAACATATACCATTTGAAAGTTCTCTTGGTAACATTGGTATTACGCGATCAGCTAAATATACACTAGTACCACGATGATATGCTTCTTTATCAAGTGGTGACCTATCTTTAACATAATTTGAAACATCAGCTATATAAACGCCTAAAGTGTAAGTACCATCTTCTTCCTTTTTTACATAAATCGCATCATCAAAGTCTTTAGAATCATCACCATCAATAGTAATGATCGGTAAATCACGAAAATCTTTTCGACCTATAATTTCGGCTTCATTAACGGTTGGAGGTATTTCATTTTCTACTTCTTCTTTTACTTCAATAGGGAAATCTTTATTAAAGCCATAAACTGCCGCAATCGCAGCTATTTCAACACCTGGATCATCTTTATAACCTATTAGCTCAATAAATCTAGCTTTAACATTATGTTCACTATAAACTAATTCACATTTTATAATGGCACCTTTAAACAATTCAACATTAGAATCTAATACTAAATTATATGAATCTTTATAATCTAGACTAACAACACTATAATATTTTTTATTTTTATATGTATCTATTCTAAAAGTACCAACAACTTCAGTTTTGGTATGTTCAAGAACTTTAATTACATTAGCACGCATTTTTAAATTACGATCTTTATATACATAAAATAAAACTATATCAGAATCAAAGGCATCATTAAAATTTTCGTGTGAAACATAAAAGTCTTTAGTGTTGTCGTCCATATTTAATGGCGTAATAAAGCCAAATCTTTCATTTGTAATTTCAATTTTACCTTGATATACCGGGTAGAATTTATCACCATCAGTTATAACTTTATTATCTTTAATTAATTTTTTTATTATATCTAAAACACTTTTTTTATTCATTTTCGCTGCTGAAGCTATTTTACTTAATGTGTGATGTTTTTTTATTATATCTAATATTCTTTCTATCATAGTAACTCCTTAAAAAAAGAGATACTATTTAGTATCTCTAATTTGTTATAATGTCGTATGTAATACAACTGATGTTATTACTAATGCTATAAATATTATAGCTATAACTAAAGTTGAGCGTTGTAAGAATAATTCTGCGCCCCTAACTTTTTGATCTTTAAATAGTTCTGTTTTACTACCATTAAAGGCATCATTAATATCATCTTTAGATGTTTGTAACATAACAACAATTATCATTAAAATTGAAAAAACTAAAACAAAATAATCAGCAATATTCAAAATTTTCACCTTCCAATAATTAGCACGACAATTTTAGCATATTTTTATTTATCTGACAACATCTAATATTAATTTTGTTGTAATTTCTTTATCAGTATATGTATATGCTTCTTTTAACATATTATATGCTTCATCAACATTTTTATCATTAACATATAAATAAGCTAAAACATCACCGCAATTGACATAATCTCCGACTTTTTTATTTAAAACAATTCCAACACTATAATCTATTTCACTATCTAAGTTTTCTCTTCCTGCTCCTAATAACATAGAAGCATGACCAACCTTATATGAATCTATTCTACTAATATAACCTGATGTTTCCGCTTTAAGTTCAATAACTTCACCTAAATCAAACAATTCCGGATGGTGAATATAATCAACATTACCACCTTGAGCCTTAACTAATTCAACGAACTTAGCTAATGCTCTACCATTTCTAATTTGTTCTAGTAAAGTTTTTCTTGCTTCCTCTAATGACGTTTCTAATCCTGCATCAACAACTAAATATGAGCCTAATGTTAAACATAATTCTGTTAAATCTTTTGGTCCACGGCCATTTAAAGTATTAATAGCTTCAATTACTTCTAATGAATTACCAATTGCTAAACCTAAAGGTTCATCCATATTTGTCAATACGCATGTAACCTTTTTATTAGCCATAGTACCGATATCTTTCATAGCTGAAGCCAGTTTTAAAGCTTCTTCTACATTAGGCATAAAGGCTCCACTACCTACTTTAACATCTAAAATGATAGCATCAGCCCCAGCTGCTAGTTTTTTAGACATTATACTAGAGGCAATTAATGGTATTGATGGAACTGTACCTGTTACATCGCGTAAAGCATATAGTTTTTTGTCAGCTACATTGATTTCTTTAGTTTGTCCAATAATAGCAATATTAATATTTTCAACTTGATCAATAAATTCACTAATGCTTAAATTAACATTAAAATCTCTAATTGATTCTAATTTATCTAATGTACCACCAGTATGTCCTAATCCTCTACCGCTCATTTTAGCGAATTTAATACCTAGACTTGCTACTAAAGGTGCTAAAACTAAAGTTGTTTTATCACCAACACCACCTGTTGAGTGTTTATCTACTTTAAAACCTTTAATTTGGCTTAAATCAACTGTTTTACCACTGTTTTCCATCGCCATTGTTAAGGCAAATATTTCATCTTTATTCATACCTTTAAAATAAGTTGCCATTAAAAAGGCACTCATTTGATAATCAGGTATCTCCCCATTTGCATAACCATTGATTAAATAATCAATTTCTGTTTTTGTTAAACTATAACCATCGCGTTTTTTTATAATTAAATCTAAAACGTTCATATATTCCTTTCATATAAAGGAATTAATATATATTCATTGTTTGCCAAACAATATACACTATTCCTTTTTTCATTCTTAATAACTTTAGATAATCTGCCGTCTTCAAAATAAATAGCTGTATCATCTTCTAAAGCATAGGAATCTAAACCATATTTTTTGCATTCATCATCAAATAAAACTAATTCTTCTTTTTGATAATGAGGACAAAAACATATGTCTATTATGCCTAAGCCTTTAATCATTTTAAAATTAAAATATTGACCACAATCAATAAAACTATCTGCATCGCCCATCCCATAGCTTGCTAACATTATTGCTCCGGCAGATACCCCAACTAATATTTTATCTTCCGTGAAATATTTATCTAAATTATACTTTTTGACATATTCTAGTAATTCTTTTGTGTTTCCACCTGCAAAAAATAAAATATTAGCCTTATTAAAAAGTGATTCATAATCTAAATTTGTAATATTTTTTCTAGTTAAAATGCTAATGTTGGTTTTTATTTTATTTTTAAATAAATTATAACTATATTCATATTTATCAGTTGCTAAAGCAATATATAAAATATCCGGATTAGGAATTAAATTAATAAGAAAATTTTCAATATTTTTTTTATTATTAGTTAATCCACCAATTAATAAGCATTTCATTTTCTAACCTTAACATAACAAATAGGTCCAATTTGTGACCATTTATCTTCAAATTCAGTCGTAATATTGAAAGTGTTTGTGCTGTGTAAATCATATGTTTTATCTAAAATTGTAAAACCTTCTTCTTCATAACGTAATAATGAATAATTAAATAAATCAACATTATCAGTTTTTTGAATAATAGTTCCAGCATTAGTTAATATTCGTTTATAAGAGTTTAAAAAATTATTTGAAGTTAATCTTCTTTTAGCTTGGGCTTGTTTAGGCCAAGGATCAGAAAAATTAAGATAAATATTACTAATACTTGCCGTTTTAATTTTAGGTTCTATATCTTTAAAATCACCTAGAATAAAGAATAAGTTGCTTGGCTTTTCTTCTAAATTTAAATATTTTTCTACAGCTCTTAATAATACTGAATCATATTTTTCAATTGCTATAAAATTAATATCTGGTAATGCCTTAGCCATATTAATAATAAATTGGCCTTTCCCACAACCTATTTCTAAATGAAGAGGTAATTCATTTAGAAATAATTGTTCAATATTTAATGTTTCTAAATTAGTAACAACAATTTCTTGATGACTATCTAAAAATTCTTTTGCTCTTTTAATGTGTCTTAAACGCATTTTATTTACCTAATTCATAAATTGCCTTTGCATAAATAGCAATATCTTCAACAAAGTCGTTAATTTTACGATATTCATTCGCAATATGACAAACATCAGGACTACCTGGTCTTTGTGGGCCAAATGCTACACATTGTTCAATAAATTTTGCGTATGTTCCGCCACCAATCGTAAATGGCTTATTAATATTATCACCTGTTATAGCTGTATAAGATTCCATTAATTTTCTGACTAAAAATGAATCTTTTTTAACATAATGAATTGGTGTAAGACTATCTTGACTATAGCTAAAACCATATTGTTTCATGCTTGAAGCAAATTTTTCTTCAATTACTACATTATATTTATCTTTAGGAATTCTAAAGTCTAGGCCAACTACTAATTGATTATTTTCTAGTTTAAAAGTACCTAAATTCATAGTTAATAGTCCCATATCATTATCCTTTATAGCTAAGCCTAATTTTTTAGCAAACGGATCAAATAAAAAATAATCTTGTAAATATTTAGCAACTGATGAATTTGTGTTTTTAGCTACGAAGTCAAGCAAAATAAAGGCTGCGTTTAGGCCTTTTTCAGGTACCATGGCATGGCTTGATTTTCCGTATGCAATATAAGTATCGCCCTTTACTTCACCCTCGTAGCCATTTTCTTTTAAATAAAGAAGATATTCATTTTTTAAATCAACATTCAATTCCATTTGGGCTAAAGCAGGAACAATATTTAATCTTTCACCAGCATTAAATGATTTAAAAACATTTTCTTTATCATCAAGATATAGATGATAATTTGCATGAGCCTTTTCGCCATAAATAGCCGGAAATTCAGCATCAGGTGAAAAACCAAAAACTGGCATTTCTTCTTCTTCAAAATATTTAGTTAAACAACGAGAGCCACTCTCTTCATCGCAGCCCATAATTAAGCGAACTTTTTTAGTTAATTTTATTTGATTATCTTTTAAAAGTTTAATGGCATATAAACTAGCTACTAATGGACCTTTATCATCCATTACTCCTCTACCATACATGTTTTCACCTTTTATAGTTAGGGTAAATGGATCACTATCCCATTCATCTTTATTAGCAGGAACTACATCTAGATGTGCTAAAACACCAATTAATTGGCCGTTTGCATTACCATATTCAATATGTCCTGCATAATTATAAACATTTTTAGCACTTAAGCCAAAACTTCTAGCTTTATTTAAAACATAATCTAGAGCTTCTTTATTTTCTTTACCAAATGGTACATCAGAATCAGGATGATATTCATCTAAAACACTTTTATATTCTATTAATTCTTTTAGAGTGTTTAAAGCTTCTTCTTTATATTTTTCAGCTAAGGCTTTAAAATTATACATTATTGCACCTCCTTACCCACTTTTAAATCTTCAATTAAACTTATTAGCTTTTCACTAGCTAAATTTTCATCTTCACCAACAAAGATTAAAGTGATTTCTTCACCCATATAAATTCCTAGTGATAATACACCTATTATTGATTTAAAATCTATATCTTTGTTATGAGCTTTTAAGGTAATGTCTGATTTAAATTTATCTGCTTCAGTAACTAAAATGGTTGCTGGTCTAGAATGCATACCAGTTTCTGCCGTAATATACACTTTTTTTACAACCATAATATCTACCTCTTTTCTAAAGCATTTTTAATGTTAATAGCCTCATCTTTAAATAAGGCTTTAATTGTATTACCAGTAACAAATATACCTTTATCAGTTAAAGTTTTTAATTTTTCTAAATCGACTAAATCAAGTTCATTAACTTCAATTTTTAGTCTACTTTGTTCAACTTCAACTTTTAAAATATTATTGTTACCTCCTAAATATAATAATAATGCAGCAATAAAATCAGGATTAACTATTGATTTATTTTGTTTTTTCTTTAAATAATAAAAAGCAATGAAAACGCCTAATATTAATATTAATGCCGCTGCTAATATTATTAAGGTAATCACCCAAGCTTCCATCTAATCACTCCTTATAATTCATTTGTTTAAAAAATTCCTTTTTAAAATCTAATAAACGATCTTCTTTTATAGCTTCTCTTATATTATGCATCAAATTCTTTAAAAAATAAAGATTATGATAAGTTAAAAGTCGCATTCCAAGTATTTCATCAGCCTTGATTAAATGATTTAAATAGCCCATTTTAAAATTTTTACATACATAGCACTCACAATTAGGATCTAATGGTTCATGACTTTCTTTATATTTTTGATTTTTAACTTGAATTTTACCATAACTTGTAAAAGCTGAACCATGACGTGCGTTACGGCTTGGTAAAACACAATCAAACATATCAATACCATTCATTGCCCCAACAACTAAATCATCTGGTGAACCTACTCCCATTAAATAACGTGGTTTATTTGTTGGCATTATCGTTTTTAAATAAGCTAGCATTTCATACATTTCAGCTTTTGATTCACCTACTGATAAACCTCCGATAGAATAACCAGGAAAATCTAGTTTTTCTAATTCATCTAAACAATATTTTCGTAATTCTTTATTTGGGCCACCTTGAACAATCCCAAATAATGCTTGTTTATCTTTATTTTGATGTGCATCATAACCTCTTTTTGCCCATCTTATTGTTCTTTTAACGCTATCGACTAAATATTTATCTTCGGCATGAAAAGGAGGGCATTCATCAAATGACATAATGATATCAGCACCTAAATTATTTTGAATTTGAATAGATAATTCTGGTGATAAAAATAAGGGGGCTCCACTCTTATGATGTCTAAAATGCACACCTTCTTCAGTGATTTTACGAATATCTGATAATGAGAAGACTTGAAACCCACCTGAGTCTGTTAACAAGGCTCCTTGCCAATTCATGAACCCTCTAACACCACCAAAATTTTTAACTATTTCATCGCCTGGTTGTAACCATAGGTGATATGTGTTAGCTAAAATTAAACCATCACTTACTTCTTTAATTTCTTCAGGGATTAAAGTTTTAACAGTAGCTTGAGTACCAACTGGCATAAAAATAGGTGTTTCAAAATCACCATGAGGTGTATGTAATATACCATATCTTGCCCCTGTTTGTTTACAAACATGTAAAACTTCATGCCATACCGGAGGTCTATTCATATATTCTCCTTATTGATTCTATAACTACATCTTTAACAGGCTTATCACTTGTGTATGTTTTTACAGCTGCGATTTTATCTACTACGTCTATTCCTTTAACAACTTTACCAAATGCGGCATATGCACCGTCTAAGTGCGGGCAATCAACTTGGCAAATAAAAAATTGACTAGATGCACTATTTGGCATCATTGTCCTAGCCATTGAAATAGTTCCTCTTTCATGTTTTAAAGGGTTATTAACACCATTGTTTTTAAATTCACCTTTAATATTTTCTTTACTTCCACCCATACCTGTACCAGTAGGATCGCCACCTTGAATCATAAAGTTTTTTATAACTCGATGAAAAATTAAATTATCATAAAATTTTTCATCTACTAATCTTATAAAATTAGCCACTGTTATAGGCGCACAATCATCATATAATTCTAGCATAATTGTGCCAAAATCTGCTATTTTAATTTCTACTAAATTCATATAAACTCCTTAAATAATAAACATTGCATCACCAAAAGAAAAAAAACGATATTTTTCTTTAACGGCTTCATTATAAGCTTTTAGTATTAATTCTTTATCACTAAAAGCACTAACTAACATAATTAAAGTTGATTTAGGTAAATGAAAATTAGTTATCAATCCTTTAATAACCTTAAATTCATAACCTGGATAAATAAAAATACTTGTCTCTTTTGACTCTTCTTTAAAACCGTCCTTAGTATAAGCACTTTCTAAAGTTCTTACACTTGTAGTCCCGACTGCTATAATTCGCTTACCCTTTCTAATAGCTTCATTTAATCTATCAGCACTATCTTTAGTAATATGATAAGCTTCACTATGCATTTGATGGTTAGTGACATCTTCAACATTCACCGGTCTAAAAGTTCCTAAGCCAACATTTAACGTGACATAAATAATCTCTACCCCTTTAGCTTTAATTTGTTCTAATAGTTCATTTGTAAAATGTAATCCAGCAGTTGGGGCAGCTGCACTACCAATATTTTTAGCATAAACAGTTTGATATCTATCTTTATCTTCTAATTTTTCATGAATATATGGAGGTAGTGGCATTTGCCCTATTTCATTTAATATTTCTACTAAAATACCTTCATATATTAATTTAATATGACAAATTCCATCTTCTAAAACTTCTAAACATAAAGCCTTTAATTTATCAGAAAAAACAACAACCGTATTTTTATGCATACGGCGTTGCGGCTTAACTAAACATTCCCAAACATTTTCACCTAAGTCTTTTAATAATAAAACTTCCATTTTTGCTAAAGTATCCTCTTTATAACCAAAAATACGAGCAGGATAAACTTTAGTATCATTCATAACTAAAACATCATTAGGTCCTAAATAATTAATGATATTGGCAAAAACTTCATGTTTTATTGCGCGCGTTTTTCGATCTAAAACCATTAAACGTGAACTACTACGGTCTTTAAGTGGTGTTTGAGCTATTAATTCTTCTGGTAAATAATAATCAAAATCACTAGTTTTCATCCTAAAAAACCTTCCATATATTTATAATTTAAATGCTTATACGCTTTTTCTGTCGCAACTCTACCTCGGTTAGAACGCTTAATAAATCCTTCTTGTAACAAATACGGTTCATAAACGTCTTCTAATGTTGAAACTTCTTCCGATAAACTAGCGGCCAAAGCCTCAACCCCAACCGGACCACCATGATATATTTCAATCAAAGTTTTTAAATATTTATGATCTCGCATATCTAAACCACTATCATCTACCCCAAGTTGACTTAAAGCATATTTAGTTATTTCTAAATTTATTACGCCTTCATTTTTAACTTCAGCAAAATCTCTAACCCTTCTAAATAAACGATTAGCTATTCTTGGTGTTCCTCTACTACGCTTAGCCAATTCTAATGCCGCTTCATCATCGATTTTAGCATTATAAACTAAGGCTGTTCTTTTAATTATTTCATTCAATTCTTTAGTATTATAATAATCTAAATGAAAAATAACACCAAATCTATCTCTTAAGGGGCTAGATATATCCCCATATCTTGTGGTAGCACCAATTAAAGTAAATGGTGGTAAATCAACTCTAATACTTTTAGCAGTTGAATCCTTACCAATTAAAACATCTAATACATAATCTTCCATCGCACTATATAAAATTTCTTCAACAAAGCGAGGAAGGCGATGTATTTCATCGATAAATAATACATCTCCTTCTTCTAATTGTGATAAAACAGCTGCTAAATCGCCACTTCTTTCAATAGTTGGGCCTGAAATAACTTTTAAATTAACATGTAATTCATTGGCCACAATTTGAGCTAAAGTAGTTTTACCTAAACCTGGAGGTCCATATAACAAAACATGATCTAAGCTTTCATGTCTAGCTAAAGCGGCCTTAATATATATTTCTAAACTTTCTTTTATTTTTTCTTGTCCTATATATTCTTTAAGAACTGAGGGTCTTAAGCTTAAATCATCATTTGCTTCAATCACTTCTGGATCTAATATTCTTTCATCTTGCAAAATAAAACACCTACTTCGTTAATAATTTTAAAGCCATTTTTAATAAATTAGCCTCATTATCATTTTCATCTAATTTAGGTAGAATCTTATTAACTTCTTTTTTGCTATAACCTAAAGCTTGTAAAGCATCACTTATCTCTTCTAATTTAGAAGATACTAAAACTTGTTCATCTAAATTTATTTTACCTTTTAAATCTAAAATAATTTGTTGACTAGCTTTAGGACCTATACCTGGGAATTTTCTTAAATATGCATCATTTCTACTTTCAATTGCTTCATACACTTGTCTTACAGAACCTAGTGCTAAAATACTTAAAGCGCTCTTTGGTCCAATTCCAGATACACTGATTAATTTTAAAAACAATTCTTTTTCTTCCTTACTTAAAAAGCCATATAATTCAATCACATTATCACGAATATATTGATGAATATAAACGACCTTTTCATCATTTTTTTTATATGCATAAGGATTAGGAACAATAACAAGATAACCAATATTTTGACATTCTAAAACAATGTTTTTAGGAGTAATATCAACAATTTTACCTTTAATAAATTCAAACATAAAAAATCACCTAGGCAATTATACCATAAAAAAACAAAAAATTATATAAAACCTACATTAAATAATAGCCGAAATTCATTTATTTTTCACCTTTTATTTTGCTATTTTATAGCCTATAAGTTATAATTATAAATAGATTAAATTAAGGCAGGTGGTAAAGATGAAAAACAAATATGATTTCGATAAATTTGAAATCGATTTTTCAAATATTTTAAATGCCTTCACTGCCAATAACTTGATTAAAGATTCCGTTATTAGTTCTATTAAAGTAGCCTTTAAAACTTTTAAAGATAAAACTATAAATAATTTTGCTAATCATACCTACGCTAAAAACAAAATTATTGATCGAAAAAAACAAGAAGCTCAAGAATATAAGACTATAAATACGAATCTAAATAATAAATATTTAGTTAGAAAAGAAAATATCAAAAAAATAAATAAAAATAATATACTTCAAACTAATCAAATAATCCATCAAAAACAAAATGAATGTCGAGCTGAATTAGACGCTTTATATGAGCAATACCAAACTAAAATCGAAAAAACAAAGGCTAATATCGAGCCTATAAATAAAGCTTATGATTTAAATTTAAAACATTTAGAAAAGAATCTCAATATGGCTTTAGAATCTTATTCTACTTTCTTAGATAAGAAAGCTTTAGAAACTAATAATATAATTAATAAAATACATTCTTCTTATTCTAAACAAATAATTATCTCTAACGAAGAAGATAATGCCGAGATTTTAAATATTGAGAAACAAATCAAAGCGAAAAAAGATGAGCTTGTTAAATTAGATAATGAATTTAATGAAAATAAAAATCTTATCTTACAAAAAAAATTATTAACTATCACTAACCTTAATAATGACATAAGAGATAAAACTAAACAAGAGAATATTAAACTTAAGAGTGAAAAAGAAAATAATATTATTAAACAAAAAGATATTGAAAAACAATTATCATATTACGAAGATGAATTTAATGATAAATCTCAACAAATTTTAGCTAATTTCATCAACGAGTTAAATACCTTAGATGAGAGTAATGAATTAACAGAAAAACAATATAAAAGTGATTGTGAAAGAGTTAAAAGAGAATATTTCTATACCTATTATTCTTTAAATAACGAACTTAATAATTATTTAAAAAAGATCAATAAAGAAACTAATGAGAGTTTAAAGATACGTTTAATAAATAAGCGCTTAATTAAGCTAAAAATTAATACATTTTATCAGAAAATTAAAGAGATTAAATTTTATTACAATACTGAAATAACAAAATTAAAATCTAATTATGATGATGAAATTGCCAAAAATAATTTAGCTAAAAGAATAGCTGAAATAAATAAAAACTATGAATTAGAAATGGCTAATATTGAGTTTAACACTATGAAGGATAATAATAAATTGTTAAGTGAATTTGTTTCACAACAAATTGCCTTAAACCAATCAAACATTTCTAATTATTATGAATATGGAATTATTAAGAGTAAAGATAAATATGGTATTGAAGTAGCTAATTATGATAAAGAAATCAATTTATTACAAGCTACTCATCAATATTTATCTAATAAAATAAGGCTTGAAATATTAGACTTAAAAGCTTTAGAAAATCAAATTTATAACATAATGCAGCTAAGAGAAGAGTATTACAATAATTCTTCTTTTGAAGCTTGTAAACTTGAACAAATAATTTCAAATCTTGAACTAGATCGTAATGCTAAGATCAATGAATATAATCATAAACAATATGCTAAAAAAATGAAGATTGTTGAATTATATAAAGATCTACAATTAAATAAGATTGATTTACGTATTGATTATATTAAAGAAGATTTAAAACTTAAACGTAAGTTAATTAACATGCGTTTCGCGAAAGAAAGACTTCCTTATGTAAATAGAATAGATGAAATTAGAACTAAGGAGATTTATTATCTTGAGTTTGAAGATTGTCATCATGATAAGAATACTGGTTTAGCAGAACTTAATCATAATCGGAAAAATTACCGCTTTGATGCTTTATTGTTAAATCAAAATGGTTCTTTTGTTTTTCTACTATTAGATGATTTAGTTACTTTATTAAAAGAAATTACTAATTCTGTCAGCGAAAAATTAGATCAAACAAATTATTCAATTTTATATAATAATTTAGCTGCTATTATCTTTAATTATTATTCTATTATCTTTAAAAACTTTACTGATAGTGAAATATTAGTTCTTGAAGAAAGAATTCAAAATGAAACTAAGAATACTTATAAGATTAAAAAAGATGATTTAACTATTAGTTATAAAGCTAATACTGCTAAATTACAGACTAAGATTGAAGATTTTAATAAGATAATAAATAAATATGATATTACTACTTCTAAATATTTAACAAAGATAAATAATTTAAACTATGACATTAATAAAATAAGGGAAAATACTAATATATTTTCCTTTATATTCGATCGTGATCGGATGAAATTAGCTAAAGATTTAGATTATTATAAAAAAGGTTTAAAGAAAATTAAACGTTCTAAGCATAATATAGCTAATTTAATTATTGGTATTAATAAAAAAATTAAAAATATCCAAAAAGGCTATAATAAAACCTTACTTAAATATGATAA